>JALOUA010000051.1 GCA_025457625.1 Akkermansiaceae bacterium | reverse complement strand
CCGTGCAGATGTTGGAAGTGGCCTTGTCGCGGCGGATGTGCTGCTCGCGGGTTTGCAGCGAGAGCCGGTAGCCGGGCTTGCCGCGGGAGTCGATGGAAACACCGATCAGCCGGCCGGGCATCTTGCGTTTCAGCGCGTCGGTGCAGGCCATGAACGCGGCGTGCGGCCCGCCGAAGCCCATCGGCACGCCGAAACGTTGCGACGAACCCACGCAGATGTCCGCACCGAAGGTGCCCGGAGCCTTGAGAACCGTCAGCGCCAGGATGTCCGCGGCGGCGATGCAAACGGCTCCGGCCGCCTTGGCCTTGGCGAAAAATCCGGCGAAATCATCGATGTTTCCACGGGTGTCCGGATACTGCACGAGCACCGCGAACACGCTGCCGTCAGCGGGAAAGTCATAACTCCGCCAGTCGCCGGTGAGGACCCGGAGGCCGAGCGGTTCGGCGCGGGTGACGACCACGTCGAGCGTCTGCGGATGCACCCGATCGGATACGAAAACGGCTTTTCCCTTCGGTTTCCCGGCCAGCGCGAGACTCATCGCCTCGGCGGCGGCCGTGCCCTCGTCGAGTAGCGAGGCGTTGGCCACATCCAGTCCTGTTAGATCGGTGACCATCGTCTGGAAGTTGAGCAATGCCTCCAGGCGTCCTTGGGCGATCTCCGCCTGATAGGGCGTGTAGGCGGTGTACCAGCCGGGGTTTTCCAGAATATTGCGCTGGATGACGCCCGGCGTGTGGGTGCCGTGGTATCCCTGGCCGATGCACGACTTGAGCACCCGGTTCTTCGCCATGACCGACTTGAGCGATGCCAGCGCCTCCGGTTCGGAAAGCGCGGGGGGCAGGTCGAGATCATCCGTCATGCGGATGCCGGCGGGCACGGCGGCCTGGATCAGCTCATCGAGCGTCGCGTGGCCGGTTTGCTGGAGCATCAGATCGCGGTCGCGACCGAGGGGACCGAGGTGACGGCGGCGGAATTCGGAGGATTCGGGCATGGGAGGATTTGGATGGAAGATCGGGCCGGCGCGGCGACGCACACTGCATAGTCCAAAATGCCCGGTGCGCAACCCTGCCAAACGGGAAATGGTCCGAAATTTCGCATGAGCGATCCAAGGTCCGCTTGGCCGTAACCACGCATCAGGCGATAGCCATCGTGGCGCGGGTATTCCACCCGCCACTGTGGCATTGGCGTCCGAACACAGGCTTGCACGCAAGAGCAGGCGGGAACGAACGCCGTTTGGCGGGAGATCGCGGTCTCACGACCGGGCCTGCAGGTGGTGCCGGTGATTACCGGCGAAGCCGTGCGCCATCCTTGATCACCTTGCGCTGCAGGCTGCGGCGCGAGGCGGAAATCGCCCGCCACAGATCCGGGGCGAAGCGTTTGGTGAAACCATGCTCCTCCAGCCAGCGGGAGAGTGTGGCGAGATCATTCTCGTCGCCCAGAAATTCGGCCAGCTCATGCAGGATGGGTTCCGCCTTGAACGATCCCTTGTCCAGGAAACCAATGGCACCCGTCCATGCCTTGAGTGCCTTGCGGGCCTCGTGGAAATCCTCCTCGGCGCGGTGATCGAGCTTGCGGCAGCGCGAGACCGCCTTGCGCTCCAGTTTGGCGTGGCCCTTGGCGACCCGTTCCTCAAGGTCCTCCTCCGGCAGGGCCTGCAACTCGCCACAGGCGGCATCCACCCGCGCCAGACACCAGGCGATGGTATCAGGAGGCGGACGGCGGGCCGCGGAGTGCGTCTGTTGCTCCAGCAAGCCTGCGATGGCGGCGGCCAGCGCGGGATCGCCGCTCCAGCTCAGTTTGTTCCATGTGTTGAATCGGGAAACCGCGTCACGCGGCCCGGAGAGCAGGCGGCCGATGGCCTGGATTTCCAAGGCGGCGGATTTTCCCAAGCGGAAAAGCCCGAAGCCGCCGCGCAGGGATTTTCCAAGCTTGCGGATGGCGTGGATTTCCTCGGCCACCTTGCCTTTGGAGTCCAACAGGCCGGACAACAGTTGTTTCATGTCCCGGCAGCCCGCAGCCAGACGTGCCCGTGTTTGATGGGCACCTGCTGTGGCTTCGCCGCTGCCATTGCTTTGCACGGCGGTGGCGGCGGTGGAATCATCCCGCAGCTGCCCGGCATCGGTTGCGGTTTCGTCACTCTTGTTGCCTGCGGAGGCGGGCAAACCGTCTTGCGTCGGTCCGGCATTCGATGGGGTATCGGCACACATGGGGGATTAGCCAAGCAGCCTCCCGGCGTTTTGTCAGCGGGGAATTTGTGACAAATCGCCGATGGCGGCCAAACCAAGCATCATTCAAGCGCGAATGATTCAATTCCCGGTCACTCACTTCTTCTTTTTCGCGTCGAGGCCTTCTTTCACTTTCGCTTCGATATCCTCGTAAAGCGCGGCATCCGCCTTGATGAGTTCCTTGGCCGCATCCCGGCCCTGGGCCAGTTGCGTGCCGTTGTAGGAGAACCATGAACCGCGTTTCTGGATGATCTCCATTTCCAAGGCGAGGTCCAGCAGCGACCCGGTCGAGGAAATCCCCTCGTTGTACATGATGTCGAATTCCGCTTCGGTGAAGGGCGGCGCCACCTTGTTCTTCACGATCTTGATTTTGGTGCGGTTGCCGGTGACGGTGCCGTCGGTGGCCTTGATCTGGCCGATGCGCCGGATGTCCACCCGCACCGAGGCGAAGAACTTGAGCGCGCGTCCGCCGGGAGTGGTTTCCGGGTTGCCGAACATCACGCCGATTTTCTCGCGGATCTGGTTGGTGAAGATGCAGACGGTGCGCGCCTTGGAAATCAACGCGGTGAGCTTGCGCATCGCCGCGCTCATCAGGCGGGCCTGCGCGCCCACCGTGGAATCGCCGATCTCGCCGTCGAGTTCCTGCTTGGTGACCAGCGCCGCCACCGAGTCGAGCACGATGACGTCGATGGCATTCGAGCGGACCAGCGCCTCGCAAATTTGCAAGGCCTCCTCACCGGACGAAGGCTGCGAAATGAGCAGGTCGTCGAGATTCACGCCGAGTTTGCGGGCGTATTGGGGGTCCAGCGCGTGTTCGACATCGATGAAGGCCGCCAGACCGCCGCGCTTCTGGGCCTGGGCGATGGCCGTCAGCGTCAGGGTCGTCTTGCCGGAGGATTCCGGCCCAAAAACCTCGACAATCCGCCCGCGGGGGAAGCCGCCGACGCCGAGCGCGCGGTCGATCAGCAGGTTGCCGGTGGGAATGACATCGACATCGACGCAGTTGCCATCGCCGAGGCGCATGATGGCGGACTCGCCGAATTCCTTCTGGATGTGGGAAATGGCGAGGTCGAGGTTGCGTTTGCGGGCTTCCTGGAGTTTTTCGTTGGCGGATTCTTCTGCGGTGACTTTGGCGGCCATGGTGTGTTGGGGTTGGGGATGCGCGAGGTATGCACGTGGCGGAATGACTCGGCAAGAAAAAAGATGTTCGACCGAACAAAAAGTTTCCATACGGGTTTTCCGCATCGCTGTCCGGCCTGAAGGATCACCGGAAAACCGGCATCTTCCTGCATTGCCATCCATCAGGTGCGGGGTTCCTCTAACAATCCCACGCCTTCGCCTGCCTGAATGACCGACTCCCGGCATTTGCCACGACTGTTTCGCTCCATGAAATTTCTTTCCTAGAGCCATCAGGCATCGGGCTTTGCTGCGCATTTTTCACTTGGAATAAACCACCCGTAGTAGGAAGATAAGCCCGACAAACACCATATATTGTGTTTATTAAGTTATCCGAAGCAAAAACCTCAAGCACTCGCCCCGTCATCGCCTATCCTTCAACTCCCACATCCATGAATCCACCCGTCATGTCCGCCACATCGCCCGCCCGCCCCGCAGCCCCGTCGGCAACACCCGCCGCCGGTCTTGTGTTTGACGCCACCTTTTCCACTCCCGGCACCTCCCCGTTCGATGAAATCGAGTGGGATCAGCGAACCGCCGAAATTACCGACGATTCCGGCAAGGCGATGTTCCGTCAGGAAAACGTCGAGGTGCCCAAGTCATGGAGCGAACTGGCCACCAAGATCGCCGTCTCGAAGTATTTCTATGGCGACGCCTCCATCGGCACGGATCCGCGCAAAGGCGGCCGCGAGCAATCCGTCCGCCAGCTCGTCCACCGCGTCACCCGCACCATCACCGATTGGGGTCTTGAGGACGGCTATTTCGCCGATGAGTCGAGCGCCGGGAATTTCTATCAGGATCTCACCTGGCTCTGCCTGCGCCAATACGGCGCGTTCAACTCGCCCGTCTGGTTCAACGTCGGCCTCTACGACCAATACGGCGTGGGCGAGCACGGCGGCGAGGGCAACTGGCACTGGGATCCGGATGCCGGCAAAGCCAGGCGCGCCGCCAGCCAATACAAATACCCGCAGGCCAGCGCCTGTTTCATCCAGGGCGTGAAGGACAACATGGAGGACATCATGCGCCTCGCCGCATCCGAGGCGATGCTCTTCAAATACGGCTCCGGCACCGGCTCGGACCTCTCAACCCTCCGCTCGTCGCGCGAGAAACTCTCCGGCGGCGGCCGCCCCTCCGGCCCGCTGTCCTTCCTGCGCATCTACGATCAGGTGGCCAACGCCGTCAAATCCGGCGGCAAAACCCGTCGCGCCGCCAAGATGAACACCCTCAAGGACTGGCACCCGGACATCGAGGATTTCATCGAAGCCAAGACCATCGAGGAGAAGAAGGCCTGGGCGCTCATCGAGCAGGGTTATGACGGCTCCTACAACGGCGACGCCTACGGCTCGGTGATGTTCCAGAACGAGAACCTTTCCGTTAGAACCAGCGACGGGTTCATGAAAGCCGCCGTCGAAGGATCCGACTGGTGGACGCGCCGCGTGACCGATGGCGAACCCTGCGAGAAAAAGAACGCCCGCGAGTTGCTGCGCAAGATCGCGCTCGGCACCTGGACCTGTGGCGATCCCGGCATGCAGTTCGACTCCACCATCCACACCTGGCACACCTGCAAGGGCAGCGGCAGGCAGAACTCCACCAACCCCTGCTCGGAATACCTTTTCCTCAACGACACCGCCTGCAACCTCGCCTCGCTCAACCTCGTCCGCTTCCGGAAATCCGACGGCTCGTTCGATACGGACCGTTTCCAAGCCGCCGTCAGATTGTTCATCGTGGCCCAGGAAATCCTGGTGGACCGCGCCAGTTATCCCACCAGGCCGATTGCGGAAAACTCCCACGCCTTCCGCACGCTCGGCCTCGGTTATGCCAATCTCGGCGCGCTCATCATGAGCCACGGCCTCGGCTACGACAGCGATGAAGGCCGCGCCTACGCCGGTGCCATCACCGCGCTCATGACCGGCCATGCCTACGAGGTGAGCGCCGAACTCGCCGCCATCAAAGGCCCGTTCCCGGCCTATCGCGACGCGCGATACGGCGATGTCACCCATCCGCCGGAACCTTCCAACGAGGGTTCCATGCTGGAGGTCATCGAACGCCACCGCAGGCACGCGGAAAAACTCGCCGACCACGGCGACAGCCAGCCCATCATCGATGCCGCCCGCGCGGCGTGGGACCGCGCGCTTGCCGACGGGCGCAGCCACGGCTACCGCAACGCGCAGGTTTCCGTGCTCGCGCCCACCGGCACCATCGGCTTCCTGATGGACTGCGACACCACCGGCATCGAGCCGGACATCGCGCTGGTGAAATACAAGCTGCTGGCCGGCGGCGGCATGCTCAAAATCGTCAACCGCACCGTGCCGCCCGCGCTCATGCGGCTCGGCTACACGTCAGAAGAGATCGCCGCCATCCTCATCCACATCGAGAAATACGACACCATCGAGGATGTCACCGATCCGGAGACCGGCAAAACCGTCAGAAGCGGCCTGAATCCCGGCCACCTGCCGGTGTTCGACTGCGCCTTCAAGCCGCACTTAGGCACACGCAGCCTGCATTACCGCGGCCACCTCCGCATGATGGCCGCCGCCCAGCCGTTCCTGTCCGGCGCGATTTCCAAAACCGTCAACATGCCGGAAAACGCCAGCGTCGAGGACATCATGCAGACCTACATCGAGGCGTGGCAGCTCGGCTTGAAGGCCGTCGCCATCTATCGCGACGGCTCGAAGCGCTCGGCCCCGCTCAACACCAGGAAAACCGCCGGCATGGGCGGCGCGGCCGACGCCGCCACTCCGGCTGCCGAGGATCTCGCCGAACGCATCGCCTCCCTGATCCGCGAAAACGACGACCTGCGGAAAAAATCCGAAACCCGCATCCGCCGCGTCATGCCGGACACCCGCATGTCGCTCACCCACAAGTTCGAAATCGCCGGACACGAGGGTTACATCACCGCCGGTCTCTACGACGACGGCCAGCCCGGCGAGGTCTTCGTCCAGATGTCCAAGGAAGGCTCCACCATCGGCGGCTTGATGGACACCGTCGCCACCCTTACCTCCATGGCCCTGCAATACGGCGTGCCGTTGGAGCAACTCGTCAACAAGTTCGCCTACCAGCGATTCGAACCCAGCGGCTACACCCGCAACCCCGACATCCGCACCGCCTTCTCCATCACCGACTACGTCTTCCGCTGGCTCGGCTGCGAATTCATCAAGGGCTACAAGGAAGCCACCTCGCCCGACAGCCACCAACCCGAACTCGCCATGCCCGAGATCGCGGAAATGGAAAAACAGGCCGTCAACCGCCCTGTGAGCGACCTCAGCCCCAACGAGGACCCCGCCATCGAACGCCTGCCCAGGCCCGACCGCGTCAAAGCCGCGCTCGGCACCGCTTACATGGGCATCACCTGCTCGAACTGCGGCTCGGACAAGGTCATCAGAGCGGGGGCTTGCGGCGTGTGCACGCAGTGCGGGACGAGCCAGGGGTGCAGTTGAGCGTGGCGACGGATTGCATCCGCCAAGCCAAAACACGATGTGATCCAAAAACCTGGCGGCCGAAAATGCGGGGGATCTAGTTGCCCAAGACAATGATTGTCTTTTCAATCCCTCTCTGGAGCTTCAGTGAGCTTGATAAGCTTGCCGATACTCTTGGCAGCCTTCTTAGGCAGGAAAATCAGCGTCCCCCAGACGCCTCTGATTTCGTATAGCCGGTGGTCCTTCATTCGCTCCTTGATAAAAGACTGGAAATACTCAAGCAGGCTATATCGCCCACGCTCCTCGGCGGCATCCGGTCCGAAAAACCACTCCACGTCTTCACCATTCGCTTTGAAACGAATGAACTTGAGCCCTTCACCCTCTTCGTCGTCCTCAGGGTAGAACTCGTATTCGATGTTTTCGATCCGATACTCCTTGCCGCACACTCGCTGGAAATCCGCCATCATTTCCTCCTCGGAAGGGTAATCCTCGTCATGTGATATGGTTTGGGGGCAAAACACAACTCCCTCCTCGTTCCGCTTCGCCAACTGTTGGCAGACCCTCACATACGGCTCCTCGCGATAAAATTCTTCCGAGTGAGACAACAAGAAATCCAAGGGCGTAATCCCGGGAGAAAGCACCAAGCCCGCGGCTTGCAACTGTGCGAGTTGGTCATCCAGGCTGCCGGCTTCAGGCTTGGCTTGGGTGTTCCCGCCTTTTGCTTTCTTGCGAAACTCCGCCTTCAACTTCTTCACCCATACCCCGGCGTCTTCAAATACGAATGGGTCTGGAATCGGAGTTTCCAGTTCACCAAACCCGTAGAAGTATTTACTCTTCAACACGGGAAGCGTGAAATCCCCCTCCACCGGGAACACACCCTGAACCCAGTCATCCGGCGACCCTATCGCCGCTGCGAGCTTCTTCGGTAGCGGCACCTCTTTTTGCGGACTGGTCGCAGCGAGGCAAAGCACGAAGCGCCTTTTCACGGGAATAACCACCAATCCCACTTCTGCCGCGCCATCGCCGACAAGACAATAGGCAGGGAGGGCACCGCTTACGGTCTCATGGTCGGCAACACTTGCAATCCAGTCGATAAATTCCTCCAAATACTTTCCAAGCACACGAACATACTCCGCCCTCGCGAGTTCGGACTGCGGCTGACCATCGGGGCGTTTTTCAAAATGCTCCACCCCGCTTTCATCTCGAAGGCCATTGGCATGCTGACATCCCAGCCACAGGTAAAACGACAGTTGAGAGGCAAGCCCGGCCTGCAGCCCTCGTTGATGAAGCGCTTCTATATCGTCAAGAAACCGCGAAAGCTCATCGCGATGTACCTCTCCTGGAATGAAGAACTTTAGATGAGCCAGGACTTGCCGACTTTCTCGCGTGGCTACTTCTTTCAGCCGGGTGAGTATCTCGGAAAAGCGAGACCATTCGAAATCACAGTCACCCACGAATTCTCCCATACGATCCTTCGGCTGTTGCAAGCCGACATCTGCAAAACAAGCAGTGAGCCGATCACGAAGCCCAACCAAATGCCCCTCGACACCATCTTGCCCGCCTCCAGAGAAATCAATGAAATCCCCACGTCGGTCTCCTAGGATATAAATATACATCATGGGAGTTCCTCGAGAAAATCGATTTTCTGTAGAATTGTAACAACAGGGATCTAATATGACATAAATAGGAAGCCCTTCAAAGAAGAACTCAAATTTCAACTCTTCAAAGTTGATGAAATTCGAACGTTCTTCATCTCGATCTGTAGCCCGAAATCGGTCGGAAAACCTTGCCGTAAATTCCAAGACGGAAAGTGATCTTGAAAATACATTCAAATACCTATCAGGTTTCCCTCCACAAGCATTCTCAGAGACCCGGGAAAGAAACGAAGGGAGCACAAAATTCTGAGCACTCTTCAAGACAATGCGATTTATCGAGTTGCCGTTTACATCAAGTAGAGCCTCACCTGTGGCGGCTAAAATTGGCGCAATGGTCCTTAACTCTATATGAGTAAGAGTTTTATTGAAAAACCAAGCATTATCAAAAACGGTGATTTTCTTCTTCATGACTCTTAGTTGACGGGCAAAAACAAGTTCACTGCCTCAGTATCTTGAAAAGGGTTGCCATTGTCCGCATTAAGACCCCACTGCTTTCTCATCTGCTTTCGGATTTTTTCAATATTAATACTGGCACCACCCTTAGCTGCGATGCCCTCAACCATCTTCTCCACCGCAGCCGTGAAATGAGCTGGATTGTATTGGCCTTGAGGCATCGAGATACGCACGTGTTTTGCAAATTGTTCTCCGATTGGAATGTTTCCGAGAGCATTCTGGCCAGAGGTCGGTAACTGCTCAAGCTGTTTCAAAAAGTTTCTCCCGAAGGCTTCCGGGTCTTTCTGGAGTGACTCCATCGTGGATTTCGCCTGAATGAGCACGCATTCGCCTGACGGGAGTTTGACCACAAGGTCGATGTCGGAGAGACGTCTGGATTTCCCTTCACCCACCGCGAACTTCCTGCCGATGTGCAGAACTTTATAGCCATTAATTTTCGAAAATTACGACAGACACAAACCATCAAGCTTCTTGCTTGCGGCTGGGCAAGCCCTCGCCGGCAAGGTGTCGCAGAATGCTGGCTGCCAGTGAATCGAGGACTTCAGACTCACGCCGCCGGAAAACCCGGAACCGACGCCCGACGCCGATTTCGCTTTCCACCCATCCGCCGAAGCGCGAAACGCCGCATCCGCTTTACCTGCTGCAGGCAAGCCATCGAACGACTGCGCCCCCTCATGCTGGCATATTTTTGATGATAAGCCGACAGGGGTGGAGCGGACCTGCGGTTTTCCGCTGGGAATTTTCGCACCAGGCCGGGAGCCGCCGGGAAAAAGTGGCGCTGATTTCGTTGCTCAATGCAATAAACCCGGCCCGGCTCCGTATCGGATGGAGGGTTATTCCGCCTCCATTGAAACCATGACCGACTTGCCGAACCGCAGGAGTTTTCTCAAAAAAGCCGCATGGCTGGCCGGCATGCCGGCGATCATTCCCGCAAGCGTGCTGGGGCGCAATGGCAACGTCGCTCCGAGCAACCGCATCGTCATCGGCGGCATCGGCATCGGCCCGCGCGGCCGTGAGGTGCTCAAGCCGTTTCTCCAGGCGGCGGATGTGCATTTCGCCGCCGTGGCCGATGTGCAGAGAGACCGCCGCGAGATCGTGCGCAAGACGGTGGACCGGCATTACGGCAATACCGACTGCAAGGCCTACGCCGACATGCGCGAAATCCTCGGACGCGACGACATCGACGCGGTGCTCATCGCGACCGGCGACCGCTGGCATGCCCCCGCAAGCATCCTCGCCGCGAGGGCCGGCAAGGACATCTACTGCGAAAAACCCTGCTCGATGAGCATCGTGCAGTCCCGCGAGCTGGATGAGGCGGTGCTCAAGCACGGCCGCGTCTTCCAGGCGGGGACACAGCGGCGCAACGTGGACAATTTCCGTTTCGCCGTGGAGCTCGCCCGCAGCGGGAAACTGGGCGAACTCCAGATCTTGCACGCCGGCATCATCCCGCCGGCGGAATACCTGCCGCCGCTGCCCGGCGAACCCGAGCCGGACCCGGAGGAAATCAACTGGGACGCCTGGCTAGGCCAGGCCGCCATGCGTCCTTACAACAAGAAATACGTCGAGGGCAGATGGCGCGGCCATGAGGGATTCGTGGCCAGTTTCAGCGTGCTCGAATGGGGAGCCCACACCGTGGACATCTGCCAGTGGGCGGCGGATGCGGATGACACGACGCCGGTCGAATTCGTAGCGGAAGGGACCACGCTCCACGCGCGCTACGCCAACGGTGTGAAACTCCGGATGCGTGTCGCCGGCTTCCAGAAAGAGGGCGACTGGCTCGGACTGGGAACCTGCCCGGTGCGTTTCGAGGGCGACGAGGGCTGGGTGGAAGCGGGCGACCACGGCAAGATCATGGTTTCCAACGACGCGTTGCTCGCGGCTGGCAAACCGGCGGAAATGTTCGGCACGGATCCCGCCAAACACGTCCGCGAGTTCATCGATTGCGTGAAGTCGCGCGACAAGCCCGCCTGTCATTCCACCATCGCGCGTCGTGCCCACGTCGCCTGCCATGCCGCCGCCATCTCGTGGCGGCTGGGCCGCAAACTGCGCTTCGATCCCGCCAGCGAATCATTTCCCGATGATGCGGAGGCCAACGGCATGCGGAATCATCCGCGCCGCGCTCTTCATGGCATCTGACGTGCGCGTCACTGGAACAATTCGTTCAGGAGCGGTTCGAACCGCGTGCCGGCTTTCCGGTAATACTCGTCGGCCGCGCGGGTGTCGCCGCTGAGTTCCAGATAAATGCCGGCCCTTGCCTGGGATTCCGCATCGTCCGGCTTGAGGTGCGCGACGAGCCGCGCGAGCATCACATGATCGGCGGCGTCCAGCTCGGCGAGCGCGAAGGATGACGGCGCCCCGCCATCCTGCTCTTGGAAGGTGAGCCGCGCGTCGCTCCCGACCTTGACCAGGCTGACTTTCGCGCGGGCCTTGGAGAGACTCATCGGCAGCGGCTGGAGCTGGCCCGCCTGGCTTAACTCCGCCAAGGCGAGGATCAATGACTCGTCCAACAGCCCGCGTTTGCCGTCGATCAGCTGCCGGGCCTCCCGGACGGATGATGATGAGGGGGAGGATTGCGCGTTTTTCCCGCCGGTTCCACGCGGCGCGCCGGTGATCTGCAGGCGCTTTTCCTTCACCGATAGAATGAGCGCGGCACAGGCGGAGGGGAACACGCGCGTGCCGTAAACGTGGTCGGAGGACGCGTAGTCGCGCCCCGGCATCACCACGAAGCTGCCATCGTGGGCCTGCGCCATGATGAACCACCACTTGATGCCATCCAGGTATTCCCGGAAATCCTCCGGGTCGGCCAACGCGGCGCCGAGACTGCCCCACAGCACATGCATGTGCGTCGAGGCATGGCCGTCGAGCAGGCTGTTGGGACTCTTGGCGCAGCCGGTCGCCAGCAAGTCGGCGAAATAATTCCACGATTGGTTGCCGGCGTTGCCGATCGAGTGGGCGAGCGCCCCGCAGCCGGTGCGCGCGTAGTGGTCGCAGGGCTGGCCGTTGTGCTTGTAGGGCCGTTTCGGCTCCGGCAGCGGCATCGTGCGGACCACCACCCGCTTGGCACCGCCGAAGTCGAAAACCCGGTTGGTTTCCGCTTCCTTTTTCAACCAGTCGGTGGGCTTGTAGCGCGGGTCTTTTTGGGTCGGCCAGACGATTTCGAATTCCTTGATTCCGGTCATGTCATACGGACAGAGGAAACCAATGCCCTTGGGACTGCCTTTCATTTTGGCGTCCTCACCGGTCAGCCTGATGACCGCGTGGTCCCAGCCTTCGAAGCCGTAGCCAATGGCGCCGTTCGGCCCCGCCGACCGGAGATATGCCTGGTGCACGCGCTCATAGGCCGGTGCGGCATAATCAAGACCGGCCTCCTTGAACAGGCTCATGGCCAGCATGGCAAGGCCGCCCGGCAGCGCCATCGCGCCGTAGCCTTTCGGCCCGCCTTCGGCGATGCGCCGCTGGATCGCGGGATAGGGTTTGTGCGAGTATCCGCCGGACTCGGGCGTCTGCGCCTCGACATAACATCGCGTCAGCGACTCGATGGCCGGCAGCAGGCTCCGGTCTTTGGTTAGAAGATAGTATTCGCCCATCACGATGCCGTCGTGACCGTAGTTCCATGCCGGGAAACCATTGCCGTTGACCGGATCGTAACGCTTGGAACCGTATTCGGACATGATGTTGCGGACGAGCCGCTCGTGTTTTTTGCCGCCACCGGCCATCAGCGCGAGCAGCGCCGCGGAGTGGCCGTGAACGCGGCTGTCGAACTTGCCCGCCCGTTTGTAATCCTCGGCGAGGAAGTCGCAGAGATCGAGCATCAGCTTGTCGGAGCGCGGGCAGTTGTAGGGCCACGTCGGCGAGAAGCGCCCGACCGGTTCGATTTGCACGGTCACGGATTTTTCCTTGGATTTGTCACCACCGGGCCAGACGATCAACTCCAGCTTGCCGTCCTTGCCCTGGCTGTCCTCGATGAGTTTGGACATGTCGAGCATCGGCCCTTCCCAAGTGCCGCGCCCGCGGCTGCCGCGTCCGAAGGTGTGGGGCACCGTCAGGCGCTTGCCGTTGGCACCCACCACGATGTCGTTGATGTTGACCAGGCCGTGGGCGGGCGATTTTTTGAAAACATATTTGATGGTGAGGTATTGAGGATGCTCGCGGGTGATGCGTGCGCGCAGGCCGGTGGGGCCCACGTTGAGGAACCATCCGGTTCCCAACTCCTCCGCCACTTCGCGGTCCTGCCAGCCGTTCAGCTTGAGATTCCATGGCCAATCGCCCTTTTCGTTGACGGCGGACAGCGGTGTTTGCGACGAGGCCCACAGCCCGATCAGGACGGAGAACAGTCTCAGGGTTTGATGCATCGTTTTCATGATCGGAAGTCTGGTTTCCGGGCGCCTTGGTTCAATCTTCAAACATGCCGGATGACGGATCGCCCGCATGCAGCGGTTTCCAGCCATTTGACGCGACTGGCCGGCAAAAACAAACGCGCCGGCCCGCCAAATGCAAGCGGCATCCGGAACGCGCGACACAAACGACGCCCTGCGGACCTCAGGGAGACGGTCGCGCGCGCCGGCAATATCCGGTGGACAGTGCGGGTCGCGGTGATAGCTTTTCGTGGCTGGATTGCCATGAACGCCAAGTCACAGACCACGCTCCTGTCCGTCATCGCCGCGAGCTGCGCGCTGGTGTCCTGTGCGGCGTTCAAAAACACCACCGCATCCGCTGCGGAAAAGTTTTCCGAACTGGCCAAAATGCCGAAGATGCCGTCGCTGACGGACACACCCATCGCCCGTCTGCTGCCTGCGGGCGGGCTCAAGGTCGTCGAGGTCCGTGAAAAGGATCTCAAGGATCTGCCCACGGGCCAGGAACGGGCCATCGCCTACCGCAACGAACGCAAAAGCGGTTTCTGGATCTTCGGCGGGCCGGTGGACTACGAGGAACCGACACTGCCCGAGGACGGCAGTGGTGCGGACGGCAGCCTCCTGCCGCCCCGCATGCCCTGAGACGGACGATCTAACGGTGCCAT
>JALOUA010000300.1 GCA_025457625.1 Akkermansiaceae bacterium | reverse complement strand
GGCGTCACTCCGCTGAAGCCCTCGGCCGGCCACGCGGTGATGAAAGTGGCCGCCGGGAGCTATGAATTTACCTGCCGGATCAAGTGATTCCGTGATCGGACATACAAGCCTCTCCATCAGATCCGGCACTCCCCTGAGATCAACATCCACCACAGTCTGTGCCACGAGGGCCGCTCAATCCAAACCAACCATGCCATCGACAAAACCAACCAAAGCGCTTTAAAGTAAAATCCAACACCCCATGAAACAGCAGCCAGCGAAGAAAAGATAGAAACGAACCATGCCACCGACCCCGCGCACACGTTCCCCTCTGGCGATACGGGACATCCGGTTTTTTGCCGCCACCTCCACGGTTTCGCAGCGGATTGCGGACGCCACCCACGACATTTCAGATATCAACTTCGTCATCGCCGAACTCGAGTTGGAAAACGGGACCATCGGCCAGGGATACCTGCTGGCCTTCCACTACTTCCCGCGGGCCATCGCGGGGGCGTTGATGGATGTGGCGGAGTTCGTGAAGAACTACGAAGTCTGCGAGACGGTGAAACTGGCGCAGGACTTCGCTACGGAAAGCGAATACTTCGGCCACAACGGCCTGCTGAAATGGGTCCTCGGCGTTGTCAACATCGCGATGTGGGACGCCTGGGGGAAAACCAACGGACAGCCGGTCTGGAAGATGCTGGGTGCAAGCCGCGCCGACGTTCCCGTTTACGGCTCGGGTGGCTGGTTGTCCTACACCGACGACGAACTCATCGATGAGGTGACCCGCTACCAGCGCCGCGGGTTCCGGGCGGTGAAGATCAAGGTCGGGGCCAGGGAAGAAGGCCGGGACCGGCACCGGCTCCGAATCGTGCGCGAAGCGCTCGGCCCCGACATCGCCATCATGATGGATGCCAACCAGGGGCTGGATGTCCCTGCCGCGCTCAAGCTGGCCAACGAGGCCGCCGCCTTCGACATCCGCTGGTTCGAGGAACCAATCAATCACACCGACTTCGACGGCTACCAGACGCTTCGCGCCCGGACGGCGGTCTCGCTGGCCATGGGCGAGCGCGAGTTCGACTGCGCGGCGCTCAAGGCCCTCATCGCCCGCAACGCGATCGACCTCTGGCAGCCGGACATCCTGCGCCTCGGCGGAGTCGAGCCGTGGCGTGAATCCGCCGCGCTGGCCCACGCCCATCACCTGCCCGTCCTGCCGCACTACTACAAGGACTACGACGTGCCGCTGCTCTGCACGATTCCCAACGGCCGCGGCGCGGAGTCGTTCGACTGGATCGATGGGTTGATCGACAACCCGATGCAGATCGAAAACGGACTCGCCCGCCCGCGGCAGGGTGCCGGGTGGGGATTTTCCTTCCTGCCTGAAAAACTCCACGCACTCACGCGATGAACCACACTCTCGGAATTCTGACAGGTCTCTTTTCCCGCGCAGGAAAACGCGGAATCGTCACCGGCGGCTTCAGCGGACCGGGACTTGCGACGAGCCGCCTGCTCGCGGCCATCGCCCTGTCCCTGCTCACCAGCCTTGTCCCGCAGCAGGGATGTGCGGAAAACACCAACGTCGCCGACCACGCCCGCGCCTGGCTCGAAGCCGCGGGGATGGCCAAGGTGCGGTTCGCACACGCGGAACTCGGCCACGCCGAGGCCTTTCGCGTGGTGAAGCAGGACGGGCAGATCACCATCGAACATCAGGACCCGGCGGGCGCTCTCTATGGCTCCCAAGCGGTCGTCTTCGGCGACTACCGTCCGGGCGAGCTTGAAAAGCCCGACCTCGAAGTCCGGGGCACGACCTTGTGCCTGATGAGCGGAGGCAACGATTACAAGTCCACCCTCTCTCCGGAGATTTTCCCGTGGTTCTATGACAAGCCGTTCATGGCCCGCACGCTGGATGCGTTCGCCGCAGCGCGCATCAACACGATTTTCGCATGGGCCGGGCACCTTTTCCCCTACATTGTCGAAATGCCGGACTACCCGGAAGCCTCGGCGGATGTCCCGCCGGAGCAGGTCAAAAGAAACCAGGAACAGTTCCGCTGGTTCACCGCCGAATGCGAAAAGCGCAACATTCAGGTGCTGTTGCATTTTTATAACATCCACGTCTCGCCGCCCTTCGCCAAAAAACATGGCATCCGCACCAATCCGGCCACGCCGACGCCACTGCTTCGCGAATACACCTATTACGCGCTGTCCCGCTACTTCCGCGAGTTCCCCTCGGTGGGGTTGTATGCCTGTCCGGGTGAGTCGCTGGCCAGCGAGCATCAGCTCGAATGGTTCCGCGATGTCATCTTCAAGGCCGCCAAGGAGAGCGGAAAAAACCCGCTCATCGTAATCCGCGACTGGACCTTGAACCTGGATTTCCAAAAACAGCTCAAGTCGCTCTACGGCAATGTCCACTCGGAACTCAAACACCACGACGAAAGCGTCACCTCACCCTATCCCGACGTGCGCCACCTGAAGTGGGAGGGATTGACCCACGGTCATATCATCAACGCGGCGCACGGGCCCGCCGAAGACCTGGCACCGGTGCGCTGGGCCAGCCCGGTATTCGTCCAAGAGATGGCGCAGCACTGGCAGGCGCTGGGATTTGTCAAGGGGGTGGAATTCTGGATGCAGTCGTATTGGCGCTGGCCTTACAGCTACGACCGCCTGACCGCGGCCGAACCCGGCAGCGTCGTGGACGCGGACGGACTCCAACGACTGCTCTATCTCGACCGCGATGCGCCGTTCCTCACGCTGGCCGGCCGCGCCATGTGGAAGGCCGATCGCGACCCGGCGGCGGATGCCAGATTCTGGGCGGATTATCATGCCAAACGGTTCGGTTCCCGGAAAATCGGCGGCTTGATGGCGGAGTGGTATACCGTTTCCGGTCCGATCAGTCCCGGCTTGCAGAACCTGAACGCCACCAAGGTGGCCAATTTCTGGGCCACCCTGTTGTTGATGAACCAGAACATCGATCAGATTCTCGACTACAACAAGGACCTCGCGCAAACGCCCTACACCCTCGACCGCGAGGCCGGACGGGCGGATCAACGGACCTACCCGCGGCCATATGACGCGTATTTCTTCGACCGCTACCGCACGGAATACGGCCTGCCGAAGCCCGGACGTGACGTGAAGATCTACGACGCCTTCACTCTGTTCCAGGCCCGCATGGGCGTGGCCGACCTGGCCCAGCGGCATGTCATGCCGGTCAGCCAGTATGCAAAACTGCTCGAACAAGGCGGAGACACGGGCGCCACCATGACTCCGGACAAAGCGGTCCGGTTGCTGCACCAACTCGCCAAGGAATCTCTGGCCATTGCCGAGGCGATGCAAGCGGCCTGCACCGATTCGGCGCATCTGCCGGAACTCCGGCGCTTTGTGTCGGACAGCAAAATCTACGTGCTCGCCACGCAGGCAATGATGCACAAGGAGGACGCCGCCATCCTCAAGGCGCGTATGCTGGCGGGAGGTGCCAAGGCGGAGCACGCCGCCGGGTTTCTGCGCGAGATGGAGGCTTCGGCGGCGGTCTATCAGGAACTCGCCACGCTTGCCGACCAAGCCTATCTGTTTGCCAACGGCCTGCGTCGCTACCGGTGGTCGCAACAGGGCATCGCCGAATTCAAGGCCGACCTCGAACGGCAGAAGAAATGGCTGCAGGATTCACGCTAGAAGAGAAAACAGCACTACAGATAGACACTCCATGAAACCGCTCACCCTCCTCACCGCCTTGCTCATCCTTGCCGTCCCCTCCTTCGCCCAGACACCGGAGAGAAGAGGAGACATCGGGGCCGATGCGCCCGCAGGCAAAATTTACATTTACAAGAAGAGCGCCGGAAAGCCGCGCCAGATGGAAATCTATTTTCCGCCGGGTCACGATCCCGCGAAAGCAAAGGTGCCCGGCATGATCCTCTTCCACGGCGGCAGTTGGGGTGGTGGCAAGCTCACGCAGTTCCGCGTCGCCTGTGCCTATTTCGCCAGTCGCGGGCTCGTCTGTGCCACGGCGGAGTATCGCAAGCTCAGCGCGGCCGAGGCCGAAAAACTGCCTGCGGGTGAAACCAAGAAGCGCGTGTGTGTCACCGACGCCAAGAGCGCCATCCGCTGGTTCAAACAACACGCGACCGAACTCGGCATTGACCCGA
>JALOUA010000299.1 GCA_025457625.1 Akkermansiaceae bacterium | reverse complement strand
TTCCGCAACGCGAACATCACGCCCTGCGATTCCCTCGATGCCTTTCACGCCCACTGGGCCGCCGAAAACCCCGGCTGGCTGCTCACCCCGTGGGCCGGCACGCCGGAACAGGAGGACGGGCTCTCCAAACAGCACAAGATCACCATCCGCTGCATCCCGCTCGATTCGGTCCCGCTGCCACAAACCGCAGGCGGCAAGTGTTTTCTAACAGGCAAGGAGACCGCCGTCCGCGCGTTGTGGGGGCGGAGTTATTGAGGGTGGCTTCTGTGGCGGCGGTCTGTGACCGACGGACTTTTTCCGCGAAGCGGAGCCGTTCCCATGATGCCGGCGACGGTCACAGACCGCCGCCACAGCTTCCGCCGATTGTCACAATTTCGTCACCAAGCGCGGCTTCGGTGGCATCTTTGTCACATTTAGCTCGTGGCCGCCGCCGCACGGGATCCTTGCGATGGCGCATCCGCCATGGGTTGCCACTCCGTTCATCCGTCCTCATGCCTTGTCACAAGTCCGGGTTGGCGGGCACCCGTGTCCCTGCGGCACCGGATCACCGCGCTGCTTGCGATGCACTTCGCGCCGGCAGAGCCCGCGCCGCCGGATCCTTTCGTGTGGGTTTCCCCCCGGCCCGCCACTCCTTTCCTGGCACCGCCAAGTCCTGTTAGAAGCGCATGGGCCGCAACCCCGCCGCAGCCCGCGCCGGCCGCCCTGCAAGCGTGGCAACCCGCGGCAGTGGATGAAAACGCGCCGATCGCGCCGCCGGACGGCGTGCCCATCGCGCCGGCCGATGGTTTTCCGGGACCGCTGCCCGGCATCGTCAACGCCGTTGGCAACTGCGTCATCACCGGCGAGGTCTCGGACGCCACCTCGCTCAATCCCGTGGCCGGCGCATTCGTCGATGTGCTCGGCACCGGCCGCACCGCGGAGACCGACGCCAAGGGCCGCTTCACCATCGGCGGACTGCCCGCCGGCACTTTCACGCTGGAAGCTTCGAAACTCGGCTATTCCGGCGAATCCACCGTCATCACCACCCTCGATGGCCAGCCCGCCGAAGTGCGCTTCGGTCTGCGCGCCAAGCCCGCCGACGACATGACGGAGGAAACCATGCTCGATGAGGAAACCGTCGTCGGCGAATACCAGGGCGAGTCGCAGGGGGACTTCAACCTGAGCTTGGAAACCAGCGCCGCCGTCACATCAGGCATCTCCAAGGAAGAGTTCACCAAAACGGGCGTGAGTGATGCCGCCGGAGCTGTGGGTAAAATCTCCGGCGCCAATATCGTGGGCGGCAAATTCGCCGTGGTCCGGGGACTCGCGGACCGCTATGTCACCACGCTTTTCAATGGAGCGGTCATCTCCTCGGCGGACCCGTCGAGAAAAGCCGTGCAGCTCGATATTTTCCCGACCACGGCCATCCAGGGCATCGAAGTGAACAAGACCTACTGGCCGAGTCTGCCCGGTGATTTCGGCGGCGGCACGATCCAGATCAATTCCCTCAACATCCCCGAGGCCCGCATCGCCGAATTCAAATACAAGTATGGCTGGAACTCCAATCATGGTGACCGGATGCTGGTGATTCCAAATCGCGATCTCGGTTTCTGGGGCGATGTGGACAACCCGATTCCGGACGGCCTGTTATGGAACCTCGGCCCTGACGGCGAACCCGATACTTTCAATACCGGAGGCAACCGGGTGACCCCGGGCAACACGAACAACAACACCCTCAGGCAAAGACAAATCGAGGAAGGGATCAAACAACAGGAACTCGCCGACGCGCATGTCCGCAACATGCGCCGGCTTGACGGCCTGCAGTCTTTCAAGCCGGTCGAGGAAACACCGCGCGACCCCCAGAGTTTCTCGCTGGTTTATGGCGACCGTTTCGACTTCGACAATGGCGGGCAGTTCGGCTTCATCGCCGCGTTCCAGCGCGGAGAAAACGACGAAGTCAACGGTTATGGTCCGGAGAACCGGCTCACCGAACCCTCCCGCTCGTGGATCGAGGAGAGTTACACGCGCGAGGTGGACTGGTCGGTGTATCTTGGCGCGGGCTACAAGCTGGGTGAGAACCACGAAATCTCCGCCAACTACTTCCACAAGCGCATCGCATCCGACACCGTGAGGCACGGCACCAACTTCGAGATCGAAGGCGACGCGGTATTCGGCACCCTTGGAAAAAACGAGGACATCATCCGGAGATATGGCGCATCCGCCATCTACAGCAAGGAATTCTGGTCGATCGATCCGGTGATCCGTGATACCGAGATCATCCAGTTGCGCGGCACGCACCGCAATGACATGGGCACTTCATTGTCATGGGGCGTCACGGACTCCCGGGCGAGGGAGTCGCGACCCCATAGCACGAATTTCCAGACAGGTTATCTCGATTTCGCCGATCCGAGAGTCGCCGCGCAGGCCGCCACCAATCCATCGGTGATCTACAATCCGGAGCTGGGCCAGCGATCCACCCTGTTGTATTCCTCCATCGTCAACGATGGCATCGGCACTCTGGACTCGGCCCGTGAAACCCAGTTCATTGATGACAGCGGTCTCGAGGCTTCGCTGGATATTGTCCAGAATTTTTATTTCACGGACGAAGAGGAGGATGGCCCGCGCCTTGAACTTGCATTCGGAGGCTCCCGGCTGCGCAAGGAGCGCGAGCAGGCGGGGCGCATTTATCTTCTCCGGACATCGAGCTGGGAGCGTTGGATCCAACGCAATCCGCCATCATGGTGGACCAACAGCGCCGCCATCGCGCCGTTTTCGCCTGGTTCCCCGCTTGATGGCGACCGTCTGCTGGACGGCAGTCCGCTGCCCGGGGGTTATGTGAATCTGGCCGAATACCTCGCGGCGAATCCCGACGCGCTCATCGATTATTACAATGGCTATGCCAGCGAGCGCACCGGCGTCGTTCCGGGCACGGGTTCCGGCGCGGCGGCGGCGAGATTCGTCGCGCCCGACGCGCCATACTATCTCAACGGCTCCGGCCTTGAGGTCCGCAACGTCGATTCGGATCTCACGCTCATCGGTCTCTACGCGGCAGCCACTTATGATGCCGGGCGCTGGCGTCTCGGCGGGGGCGGAAGATGGGAGGAGGAGATCAAGAACTACGAGGTCGCCCCCGACCCGCTCACACGCCTTCTGGAAGATGATCCGTCGCGCATCGGCAACCTCTCCACCCGTGTGTTCATTCCCGCGCTGATGGCCGGCTATGACCTCATTCCCGAGAAGGCGATTGTGAACTTCGCATGGTCGCGCACGGTCGCCCGCCCGACGTTTTTCGAGTTCCTGCCCATCGAGTCGATCGCGCAGGACACCGGCATCATCCGTCGTGGCAATCCCGCACTCACCGAGACCAGCATCGAGAATATCGATCTGGGCCTGGACTTCGAACTGCCATGGGGGTTTTCCGGCAGGGTCTCGGCATTCCACAAACAACTCGAAGACCCGATCGTGGTGGTCCAGCGGGTGGATCTGGGCAAGAACCTCGATACCTATGTCAACGGAGACAAAGGCACCATATCAGGCTTCGAACTGGAGGGACGATGGAAGGGAGAAGGCCCGTTTTCCATCACGGGCAACTATGCGTTCATCGATTCCACTCTCGATTATGATGTCAATCAGGGGCTGGAAGTCACCCCGCTTGAAACCCGGTTTCCGTTCCAGCCCGGCCAAATCCTCAACCTCACGCTGGGTTGGGAACCGGGGGACAACCCGTGGAGTGTGTATCTAACCGCTAATTTCACGGACGAGTATCCCACCATTCTGCGCAGCGAGCCCGAGGATTACGATGTCTGGCTGCTGCCCCAGTTCACACTTGATCTGGTCATCGCGCGCAAGTTCCACAATGATTGGATGGACACCACACTCACGCTCGGCGTGCGCAACCTCACCGAGGAGAGCCGCAACTATGAGTATCGTGGAGGCCCGGCCAGCGGCCCTTCCTCGGATGGGTTGGTCTATACCAACGAGGATCCCGGAAGAACGGTCTATCTGGAAATCAAGGGCGAATTCTGACGCGCGCATCGTCGCGATTGTGTCAGGATCGACACGATAAACCCATTGAGCAAACCGCGGGGTTGGGGAATTTCACCCCGTCTGGACAAGGTTTCATGAATGCCCCCCGCGAAATGTTTTGAAGCACATCCAGACACCCCTACCCACAAAACAACCATGAAAAACAAACGAAACAGACGATTCGCGCTGCTCGCCCTCGCCGTCACGGCGGCTCCGGCCCTGCATGCCGCCCAGATCGACGTGGTGGCCACCCAAACGGTCACCACCACGGCCTTCGGCCCGAACGTGAACGCCATTGCCGTCAACACCACCTGGACCAAGGACAATGTCTACATCCTGACCAACAAGGTGTTCGTCGCGCCCGGCGTCACCCTCACGATCGAGGCGGGCACGAAAATCTACTCCACTCTCGACGACCTTGGAACAGGCAACAAGGACGATGACCGGTTCGGCGCGCTGGTGATCACCCGCGGCGCGAGAATCGAGGCCGCGGGCACCGCCGAAGAGCCGATCCTTTTCACGACCACCGACGAACTGGAAGCGCAGACTCAAGTGGACATCGACGGTGACACGTTCATCGCGGAACGTCCCACGGCCACCACCTACGGCCGCTGGGGCGGCGTGGTGGTTCTCGGCAGCGCCCCGATCACGGTGGGCGGCGTCAAGGACGGCGCGCGC
>JALOUA010000298.1 GCA_025457625.1 Akkermansiaceae bacterium | reverse complement strand
CGATGAAGCGCATCGTGAAGCGCAAGGGCCTGACCAAGGAACAGTTGGATAAGGAGAGGCAGCGTTTGTTAGAAGCGGAGGAGAAGCGGTTGGGAGAATTGCCGTTCGGGCGGATGCTGCGCTGCCGGGTGAGGTATTTCACGGACGGGGCGATCATCGGCAGCAAGGAATTTGTGAATGCGGCGTTTGAGTCGTCGCGGGAGCGTTTTGGGGCGAAGCGCAAGGACGGCGCGCGGCGCATGCGGGGAAGCGGCCAGGCCGCCACCGGTGTCTTGTGGAGCGTGCGGGATCTGCGGGTCGGGATTTCCGGCTGAAAGTCGGATCCGACGGCGGGGGCTTGGAAATCCAAATGCGCCACTCCGACTTTGTCATATCACTCCGCCGGGATGTCCTTGAAGTCTTCGGGCAGTTTGGCGATGAGGAAAGCGGTGACTTCGGCGACTTGTTTTGAGGTCAGGTTGGCTCCGCCCTTGGGTTGCATTTTCACTCCGTTGTTGCCGGTGGAATCGGCGGGCGAGCCTTCGTTGATCATTTTGAAGACGTCCATCGGCCTGCCGCCGAATTTCCACTGGCCGTCGTTGAGCGGGAGGCCTGGCAGCGGGACCTTCACCGTGCCGGCGACCATGGTGGCGCTGAGGTCGGCGGCGTGGCAGGCGGAGCAGACCTGGAGGTAGGTGGCCTCGCCGGCGGCGACGACCTCGGGTTTGGCGGCCCACTCGTGGACGAGCACCTTGTCATTGAGCGCGGCGAGGGTTTTCTCCAACTCGGCGGCCTTGGCCTGCTGGATGGCGACAATCTCCTCCTTCACGAGCTGGTGGGCGGACTTGAAGGTGTCCGTGTGATAATAGAGCGCCCAGTAAACGACAAACCAGACGACTGCGCCGAAGAAGGTGAAGAGCCACCAGTTGGGCAGCTTCTGGTCGTATTCCTGGATGCCGTCGAATTCGTGCTCGCGGAGGACGACCTCGCCTTTTTCTTTTGCGAAATGACCGCGTTTGGGTTCCTGGTTCATGAGGATTTCAGGGTTCGGTGGAGTGTGATGGGGCCTCGGTTTCCAATGGCAGCGCCGCGAGGCGTTCGCGCTCGTTTTTGCCGATGCGCAACGCGCGGATCGTCACGGCCAGGAAGACCGTGGCGAAGATGACAAAGGAGATGATGGGCACATAAAGCGCCCAGTTCTCGACGAGGATGCGTTTGAACATGGCGGTGGATCAGTTGCGGGTGGTGGCCGGCGCGGGCTTGTCGGCGGTAGTGCGGCGGTGCGTGTCGGGATCGAGCGGAATGGGTCCGCGCGTGCCGTCGCCGACCTCGCGGTAAGATCCGAGTTTCTGCATGTAGGCGATGAGCGCCACCACCTGGGATTTGGCGAGGTGGTTGCGCAGTGCGTCGCCCTGGAGGTCCGGCTTGGAGGGAAGATAGACTTCGGCTTTGACGAGGTTGGCGGCGATTTCCTGGGCCTGGGTTTCGACCATGTCGCGGATTTCATGTTGGTTGAGCGGGAGCCACGGCACGCCGATCCTGACCTGGGCGGCGATCCTGGCGGGCAGCGACTTCACGTCGGTTTCCTTTTCAAACAACCATGGATAGGAGGGCATGTTGGAGCCGGGCGTGACCTGGCGCGGGTTGAGGAAGTGGTTGAAGTGCCAGTCGTTGCCGCGTTTGCCGAGGCGCATGTGTGTGGAGCCGTCGGCGATGGGTCCGCCTTCGCGGGCGAGGTCCGGGCCGGTGCGTTTGGAACCCCATTGGTAGGGGTGGTCGAAGAGCGATTCACCCAGGTGCGAGTAGTCGTCGGCGACACCCGGACGGCCGTAGCGCATGACTTCCGGCACGAGCGTGCGAATCATCTGCGAGTGGCAGTTGTAACAACCTTCGTTGACATAGATGTCGCGGCCGGCGAGTTCGAGCGGCGTGTAGAGTTCCTGCAGGCGGCCCTCGATGTTCTTCTCGCGGTTGACGATGAGCGAGGGGATGATCTGGACCGCGCCGCCGATGGCGACGGAGACGAAGACGAGCACGGTGAAGGGCAGGTAGTTTTCGACGAGGCGTTCGTGCCAGTTGGTCCATTGTTCCTTGTTGGACTTGAAGGCGGTCCAGACCTTGTAGCCGAGCACGATGGAAATGACGAGCGCGGCCTTGTCGGCATGCGGCGGCAGGAAGAACCAGAGGATGACGAAGGCCATCGCGAGGAAGATGTGGCCGAGCGGGTCGTTGAAGATGGACTCGCCCCATGACATGCGGTCCTTTTGTTTTCTCTCCAGCAGCGTGACTTCCACCGAGTCGTCCTGGGCGGCGCCGGAGCGGGCGGTTTGCCAGATATTGACGGCGAGCAGGATGAAGCCGAGCAGGTAGAGCGTGCCGCCGATGGAGCGCAGGATGTAGAAGACCTGGATGCTCTCCAGGGTTTCCATGAACTCATATTTCAAGGTGGTTCCGCCTTCGGCCATTTGGTTGAGCATGAGGCCCTGCATGATGCCGGCGCACCACATGGCGGCGACGTAGATGAGGATGCCGACGGTGCCGACCCAGAAGTGCATGTTGGCCAGCGCGGTGGACCAGAGTTTGGTTTTCCAGAGACGCGGGGCGAGCCAGTAGAACATGCCGGCGGCCATGAAGCCGTTCCAGCCGAGCGCGCCGGAGTGGACGTGGCCGATGGTCCAGTCGGTGTAGTGCGAGAGGGCGTTGACGGAGCGGATGGAGAGCAGCGGGCCCTCGAAGGTGGCCATGCCGTAGAAGGTGACGCCGGCGGCGAAGAACTTGATGACCGGATCGGTGCGCAGCTTGTCCCATGCGCCGCGCAGGGTGAGCAGGCCGTTGAGCATGCCGCCCCATGAGGGTGCCCACAGCATCAGCGAGAACAGCATGCCGAGCATCTGCAGCCAGCGCGGCAGGTCGGTGTTGAGCAGGTGGTGCGGCCCGGCCCAGATGTAGATGAAGACCAGCGACCAGAAGTGGATGATGGAAAGCCGGTAGGAATAGACCGGGCGGTTGGCGGCCTTGGGCAGGAAATAATACATGATGCCGAGGATCGGCGTGGTGAGGAAGAAGGCCACGGCGTTGTGGCCGTACCACCACTGGACGAGGCCGTCCTGCAGGCCGCCGAAGATCGGATAGGAATGGACGAGCGAGGTGGGAATCGACAGGTGGTTGACGATGTAGAGCATCGCCACGGTGACGATGGTGGCGATGTAGAACCAGAGCGCGACGTAGAGGCTGGGTTCGTTGCGTTTCGCGAGCGTCCAGAAGAAGTTCACGGCGAAGACGACCCACATCAGGACGACGGCGATGTTGATGGGCCAGATGAGCTCGGCATATTCCTTGCCGCGGGTGAAGCCGGCGGGCAGCGTGATGGCGGCGGCCACGATGATGAGCTGCCAGCCCCAGAAGTGGATTTTGGAGAGCAGGTCGGAGGCGGTGCGCGCCTTGCAAAGGCGCTGGGTGGAGTAATAGACGCCGGCGAACATCATGTTGCCGACGAAGGCGAAGATCACCGCATTGGTGTGCAGCGGGCGGAGGCGGCCGAACGTCAGGTAGGAAATCCCCTCCGCCTTGAGCGCGCCGAAGGTGATCCATTCGAGGAACTTGCCGTTCATCTGCCACCACGAGAGCTGGGTGGCGATGATGACGCCCACCAGCATTCCGACAATGCCCCAGATGATGGAGGCGATCATGAAATGGCGGACCGACTTGTCGTCGTAAGTGATGGTGGTGGTCATGGGTGGCGGGGTTGATTCGGGTCTTTGGCCGGGGTTTCGGGGTCGAGTGGCAGCAGCGAGTCCCGCTCCGGGCTGGTTCGCCGGGCGCGCCGGATCTCCATCGCGAAGCAGGCGATGAAAATGCCGGCGAGGCAGGTGGAAACCAGGATGGTCAGGGCGAGGACGTTCACGGCGGAGTGGCGGAGGAAATCAGGGTGTTGGCGGGTGATCCGGGCGGATTCTCTGATAAATCGCGCGTTTTTTACCGGATATCCCGGATGGCTCTGGTCCATCAGCTCCGGATTGAGAATGAGGTGGCATTGACCGTTGATTTCCCCGGGGGTGCCGACGCCGGCGTGGAAGGCATTGGCGATGCCGGGTTGCTCATCGGCCGGGCCGGGCGAGCGGAAGACGACATGGCCGCGCCGGCCGAGCGCGCTGAGGATGTTGCGTGTTTCCGCATGCGGCTGGTCCACTTTGTCCTCGGAAATCACGGTCACGCCCAGCAGGCGGCGGTGGTTGGCATCCTGGGAGATTTTTTCCACCAACTGCGGACTGGCGGGCAGCCAGCGGCCGTCGCCGTCGTCATCGTATTCATTGAGGTAATCGGCGATCTCCTGGATGAGCAGGTCGCAGGGCCGGGAGTCCGCGATGTGCAGGACGATGGCGCAGGCGGACGTCTTGCTTGCGGGGTCGGCAAGCAGCCACTGATGGAAGACGGACAACGAGACGGAAGCGGTCATGCGGGCTGGGATGTTACAGCCTGAACGTGGCCACTGCGGCCCCATGGCGCTCCGCATTCCGTCT
>JALOUA010000297.1 GCA_025457625.1 Akkermansiaceae bacterium | reverse complement strand
GCCTACGATCACCGCAAACCGAGCAGCGGGCACCACTGGTGGATCGAGCTGACATGCTGCCAGAGTTCGCCGACATGGGCGCGGCGGAAACGCCGCTAAGTGCGCGTTTTGCGCCCGGATTAAGATCGCGGTCTCACGACCGCGCCTACGATCACCGCAAACCGAGCGGCGGGCACCACGGGTGGATCGGGCTGTCATGCTGCCAGAGTTCGCCGACATGGGCGCGGCGGAAACGCCGCTAAGTGCGCGGGGTTAAGATCGCGGTCTCACGACCGCGCCTACGATCACCGCAAACCGAGCGGCGGGCCACCACGGGTGGATCGAGCTGTCATGCTGCCAGAGTTCGCCGACATGGGCGCGGCGGAAACGCCGCTAAGTGCGCGGTTTGCGCACGGGTTGCGGGATCAGCTGGGCGAAATGGGCTTTGACGCAGACTGCAACTGTCGAACGGGCTCGCTTGAAGTCGTGAAGCCGTTCCATTTCATCGGTGGAAATCGGGAGGGTTCTGCAAGGGCAGGAAGCGCTTGAATCCACTCAATACCAGTGACTTCCCGGCGCCATCCCAAATAATCCGCTTTTGCTCCGGCGCTGTTGGCTTTTGCTCCAGCCCAGACTTCCTTGTTTCCGGGCAACTTGGTGCTGGCGGATACCGCCAACGCGCGGTTGAGTGATGGCCATGAGATTCGTCGGTGTGGGTCTTCAGGGAAAATTCGTCATCGCGCTGCTGGTGTCAGCCGCGCTGCCGTTCCTGATCGCGCTGGCGGTGTTCGAGACCAGCGGATTCCGCTACTTCATGGATGAGCGCGGCAGGTTCCATCACATGGAGGCCGCCAATCTCGTTCACGCGCTGGATGAGGCGGCGGACAGCCACGGCGGCATGCTCCAGATCTGGCTGGCTGCGGAACCAGCCCTGAGCGACTATGCCTCGGTCAAAAACCGTGAAGCGGCCGGCATCCCCGCAGACGAAATGGCGCGAAAAAAGCGGATGCTCGACGAATTGTGGCCGTCGCTGCCCAACGACGATCCGCGGCTGCTCGAAGTGCTGCGCAATGCGGGCGCGCAAAGCCTGATGCATTATCAGAAAATGAACCCCGAGGTGGCTGAAATCCTCGCGACAGACGCATACGGCTGCCTGATTGCCGCGACCGGCAAGTCCACGGACTTCGACCAGGCCGACGAGAACTGGTGGCACGAGGGAAAGGCGCTGGGCGTGCACGGACGGTGGACGGACATCCTCCGCTTCGACGCGAGTTCCGGCGTCTTCTCGCAGGACATCGTGCTGCCCTTGCATCAAAACGGCGCCTTCGCCGGTGTCGTCAAGATTTCGGTGGATGTCTCCTCGTTGTTTTCCCGGCTCGGAAGCCAGAAAGTCCATGACAGCGAACGGTGGGAAATCGTGCTGGCCGATGGCTGGATCCTGGCCAGCGCGGAAAAAGAATTCGTGTCTCTGGCCGACCGCATCCCGGAAGACACCAGGCAGGACATTCTGGCGGATGGCAAAGGCTGGATTCTCACCCAGGATGAAAAAGGCGAGGCATGGCTCACCGGATTCGCCGCGCTGGAATCCAGCGAGGACACTCATGGCGCCTACGTGCTCTTTTCCTCACCGCGCGATGACGTGGTGGCGCCGCTGCAAAAGCGCTTCCTGCAGGTCGGGGCGGTCGCCGTCGGTTTTCTCGCCGTGTGCACGCTCGCGGGCTATTGGCTGATCCATCACGACATTCTGCGTCCGCTGGACGCGCTCGGACGCGC
Organism: Akkermansiaceae bacterium; assembly: GCA_025457625.1. Taxonomy (GTDB): domain Bacteria; phylum Verrucomicrobiota; class Verrucomicrobiia; order Verrucomicrobiales; family Akkermansiaceae; genus Luteolibacter. Next base: position 2,882 of record JALOUA010000297.1, on the reverse strand, counting down.
CTCGCGCTCGATCTCGGCCACCGCGCGCTTCCATCCGCCGATGTCGCTCGACACCGAGGAAATCCGCAAGCAGCGGGAGGCCGCATTGCGGGAACTCGACTCGATCAGCACCATCCGCACCGGAGACGAGATTGAGTCGCTGGCCGGTGATTTCGCCGTCATGAGCGAGCGCTTGCTGCGTTACCACAGCGAGCTTGAAGCGGACGTCCGGGCCAAGACCACGGTCATCCACGACGAACTCGAACTGGCGCGGCAGTTCCAGACCGCGCTGCTGCCCTCGCGCTACCCGGATGTGCCGCCGGTGACGGTCCCCAATCCGCTGCGCCTGCGCTTCGCGCACTTCTATCAACCCGCCTTCGATGTGGGCGGCGATTTTTTCGATCTGATCGAACTCGATGAACACCGCGCCGGCATCCTCATTGCCGATGTGATGGGGCACGGCGCGCGCTCGGCATTGGTCACCGCCATCCTGCGCGCGCTGGTGCGCAACCACACCACGCAGGCCGGCGACCCCGGGGTATTTCTAACCGAAATCAACCAGCACCTGCACGAGGTGATCTCGCGCAGCGGCCAGACCCTGTTTGTCACGGCCTTCCTGCTGGTGCTCGACACGCGACAGGCCACGGCGGCGTGGTCGGTGGCGGGCCATCCCGCGCCGCTGCGCGTGAGACGCGGTGGCGGCAAGCTGCCGGAGCCGCTATGGAGCGAGCCGCACCATCAACCCGCGCTCGGACTGTCCACCAAGGCGGTTTACCAGACGCGGCAAACGAGTCTGCATGCCGGCGATGTTTTCCTGCTCTTCACCGATGGCGCGTTTGAAGCGGAGAACCCCGAGGGCGTGATGTTCGGGGTTGAAAGGCTCGCGCACAGTTTCGACGAGGCGCTGGACGGCCCGATGGCCGCGATGCCCGCCAAGATCGTTTGCGATGTCTCGACGTTCCAGCACCGGCAGAATTACGATGATGACGTCTGCATCGTGGCGGTTGAGGCCGTCAGCGGCAAGGCCGGTGCCAAAACACCGGCGGGAGGAGACGGTTGATTTCGCGGCGACCCGCGCCATCATGGCATGGCTTCCGAGCAACCAGCCGCATGACTTTGGCCACCAACGCGCTTCAGGAATTTGTTTCACTCCGTTTCAGGCGGCTCCTCACCGGAGATCCGAACGGTGTTCCGCCATGGCTGGACGCGGTGGCCGGGGGCAGTGGGCCGGGTTTCTATCTGCCAGACGACGCGCCATGGGTGATTCATGCCGACCTTGCGACGCTGGTGGGCGGCGTGCGCGCGCTGCTGATGCAGGCCCTTCATCCGGGGAGCCTCGCCGGCGTCCGCAGCCACTCACGCTACAAGGACGATCCTCTCGGACGGCTGTCCGGCACCATCCGCTGGCTCACCATCACCACTTTCGGCTCGCTGGAGGCGGTGGCGGGAGAGGCCGCGCGCGTGAACCGCATGCACGAACGGGTCGGTGGCACCTATCAGACTGCCACGGGAGACCTGCGCGACTACCGCGCCGGCGATGCGGACCTGCTGCGCTGGGTGCATGTCGCCTTCATGGATTCCTTTTTGCGCGCCCATCAATGCTACTCGACCCGGAGCATTCCCGGCGGCGCGGATTCCTACATCCGGCTATGGGCCAAATCCGTGGAGCCCTTGGGACTCGCGGACGTGCCTCTGGATGAATCCGGCCTGTGCGAGTGCCTTGAGGCCTATCGCCCCCTGCTGGTGGTGACAGACGACACGCGCGATGTGATCCGCTGGTTGCGCCGCCCGCCGCTGCCGCCGCTGGCGCGTGCGGTTTACACCCTCTTGTTCCAATCCGCACTCGCCAGCCTGCCGCCGGAATACCGGCGCATGATCGGCCTGCGCGCCCTGCCCATGCGCCTGCTCAAACCGGTGACCACCGGATTTCTCAAACTGTTGCGAACCGCCATCGGTCCCGGCGGCCCGCTCGAGGATGCGGCCATCGCCCGCCTCCAGCGCGCCGGCCTTGCGACCGGCTACGGGCCTGGGTAAGTGTCTCGCGATGCGGCTCAAATCTGGAAATCCGCGCTGCCGGAATCGAGGTGCAGGCCGCACTCGTATTTGCCGCCGTTGAAACGTGAAATCTCGGCCTCCTCCCGGGTGGCGGGGCGGGTGCTGTGCCAATCGCCCATCGTGAGGTATCCCTCCCGCGCAAGCGGATGGCGGGGCAGCTCATGCTGGTGGAGGTAAAGTTCCACCTGCGCGTCCGCCCAGTCGAGAATCGGATAGGCCTTGAGTGTTTTCTTCTGGCGCTCGACGAAAGGGCGGTCGCTGCGGGTCCGCGACTGCGAGCGACGCAGGCCGCTGATCCAGACGTCGGCACCGGTTTCGCGCAGCGCGCGGTTCATCGGCTCGATCTTGGTGAGCATGGCGTAGCGGTCCTGATCCTCCTTGGTGCCTTCCCAGAGGTTTCCCCAGAGCGCCTGCATGCGGGCGGCGGAAACCGTGGGCTGATAGACGCGGAGGTCGAGCTTCGGCAGGCGTGTGACGAGTTCATCGGCGTAGCGATAGGTTTCCGGAAACAGGAAACCGGTGTCGATGAACACGACGGGGATTTGCGGCGCGTGTTCATGGATGAGATGCAGCATCACCGCGGCCTGGATGCCGAAGCTGGTGGTGGCCACGAGGTGGTCGCCCAGGCGCCCGTGCAACAGGCGGATGCGCTCGCCCGCACGCAGCGGCGCGATGTCGGCCGACAGCAGTTCCGGATCGAAATCCGGTTCCGCATGGAATTTCAACGCCTGCACTCAGTTGGCACCCGTCTTGAGGGCCTCCGGTTTGAGGTTCTGATGGAAGTCCCTGCCCTGCACGGTGGCGTTCACGTAGCCGGCGCGGATGCAGAAGTCGCCGAAGCGTTCGCC
>JALOUA010000296.1 GCA_025457625.1 Akkermansiaceae bacterium | reverse complement strand
GAAGTTGGTGGCGAAGGCCTTGCCGTGGTTGCCGCCGTTCACGTCGATGATGTCGAGCGTGTGGATTTCATCGAAATGGTGCTTGAGCGCCCAGGCGGTGAAAACATTCGTCACGCCGGGATCGAAACCGGAGCCCAGCAGCGCGGAGAGGCCGGCATTCTGGAATCGCTCCTGATAGGCCCACTGCCAGGAATACTCGAACTTCGCCACATCCTTTGGTTCGTAGTTCGCGGTGTCCATGTAATCGCAGCCGGCGGCGAGGCAGGCGTCCATCAGCGCGAGATCCTGATAGGGCAGGGCCACGTTGATCAGCAGCTTCGCGCCGGTCTTGCGGATCAGCTCCGCGGTTTCCGCCGGGTTGTCGGCATCCACCCGGGCGGTGGCGATCGCGCGCCCGGTGCGTTGTTTCACGCTGGCGGCGATGGCTTCGCATTTCGAAACGGTGCGGGACGCCAGGGTGATCTCCCCGAACACTCCGGGCACCATGGCGCACTTGTGGGCGACGACATTGCCGACCCCGCCGGCACCGATGATCAGGACTGGATTCATAGTGGCTGGGCGGAGGTTTGGCCCAAACCCGCGGGCTGGCAAGGCGGAAGCGGACGGGGCGGCGGCGGGCCGGATTTTGTGACGAAAAAATCGGCCTAGTTTGCCGCCGTCGCGAGACAAAAGCGGCCCGAACGACGTCCCTTGGGTTTTTGGGTTTTTCCCGGGGATATCCATCGGGCCGCTTTCTTTTTTGGACTCTTCCGCCCAATCTGTGAGCGAAATCGGGAAGGGCGGTCAAAATTCCGACACCGAAAGATCCCGCTCCGGAAATTCGTTGCGTCAAAATGACCCGCCGCGGCCCTCTCCTGAAACTCACTGTGGTTTGCATGCTCGCCTGCTCTGGCCACGGCTGGGCGGACAAGGGCGCGAAGATCGTTGCGGAGGCGCGGAAACAAGTCGGCGTGACCTTGAGCTATGATCCGGCTTACACGGCGATAAATTATCCCGGCGGGGATGTTCCACGGGAACGCGGGGTTTGCACGGACGTGGTGATCCGCGCCCTGCGCGACGCCTTGGGAAAGGATCTGCAAATGCTTGTTCATGAGGACATGAAGGCGCACTTCGACAAATATCCGAAGATCTGGGGCCTCAAGAAGCCGGACAAGAACATCGATCACCGCCGCGTGCCCAACCTGATGGTGTTCTTCGGCAGAAAACACATCAAGTTGCCCACCCCGGACACCGAGGACCCATCGAAGTTCAAGCCGGGCGACCTGGTGACCTGCACGGTCCCTCCACACCTGCCGCACATCATGATCGTGAGCGACAGGAAAAACGAAGACGGATTGCCGCTGGTGATCCACAACATCGGCGGAGGCGCACGCGAAGAGGACAGGCTGGACGACTTCACGCTGACTGGACATTTCCGCTGGAAGGAGTGATGGAATCATGTGATACGGAAATGATGGAATTGAACTTTATAGAACCAGACAGCATATGCAATTTGCTGGATTGTGGCTTGTTTTGACATTGGCATTCGGACTCATATTTTATCTTCTTGAGATGAATTATGAGTCTTTCGCAAGAGACTGGTATGCTGGAATGACCCAGCGGAATTTGACAGCATTCGAGTTTCCGGGTTTTTGGGCCAATAAAGTTGCATTGACGGCGTATGTGTGGTGGACAGGCCCGAATGATCATTCGATGTGGTCGCACCCGGTCAGAATTCTTCTGACGCTATTGCTTGCTGTATTGGCCATGGTTTCCGGACTCATATCGACCCTGTGTATTCGCAAAATTTGGCCGCGATTGTAAAACCGTAGAGCACCTGTTCGGGTGGAATCTTGAATCCCGACGGGATTCCGCATCAAAGCCCAAGGTTGTCCCGCATGGCGGGGCTACCTTGGGTTGAGTGAGCGCGACATCATTCAACCTCAACGAGGTTGTGTAGCTGGGAATTCCGATCACGCGGTCAAACGGCCCATCCCATCACTGGTTCCATGCCACTCGTGTCACCGTCACTGCACAACTCCGTTGGAGTTGGGGATTCATTTGGGCGTCCATCCCAGGGTAGCCCCGCTTTGCGGGACAACCCTGGGCTGGGATACGCAATCCCGTGGGGATTGGATGCCTTAGCTGATAGTTGCCTTGAAAGAATGAAAATCAGCGGTTGCCAGAGCCGGGCCTGTTGGGAAACTTCCGGCGTGTTTCATCAAACCAAGCAACGATTCATCAGCGGATGACTCCGTTTTCCGGCAACTGGAACTATCCCGCGGAACTGCCGGTGGTCGAGCACCGGGAGGAAATCCTTGCCGCGCTCAAGGCACACCAAGTCATCGTGGTGGTCAGCGACACCGGGTCGGGCAAGACCACGCAACTGCCCAAGATGGTGGCGGAGGCGATGGGGCCGGACGGCGGGCGAATCGGCTGCACCCAGCCGCGGCGCATCGCGGCGGCCAGCGTGGCCGGGCGCGTCGCCGAGGAACTGGCCGTGCCGCTCGGCGGATTCGTCGGCTATCAGGTGCGCTTCGAGGACAAGACCTCGCGCGAGACGCGCATCAAATTCATGACCGACGGCATCCTGCTGGCGGAAACACAGGGCGATCCGCAACTGCGGCAATACCAGGTGCTGATCCTCGACGAGGCGCATGAACGCTCGCTGAACATCGATTTCCTGTTAGGATATCTCAAGCGGCTGCTCGAACAGCGCCAGGACCTGAAACTCGTGATCTCATCAGCCACGCTCGACGCGGGATCGTTCGCGGCGTTTTTCACGATCGATGGGAAACCCGCTCCGGTGATCGAGGCACCGGGGCGGATGTTTCCGGTGGCGGAGTTTTTCCTGCCGCCCAATGACGACGAGGACCTGCCGCAGCACGTGGCACGGGCGGTGGACATGCTCAACCGCATCGACCCGCGCGGCGACGCACTGGTGTTCCTGCCCGGCGAGCGCGAAATCCGCGAATGCGCGGAGGTGCTGGAGGGCCGACGATATCCCGGCACCGGGGTATTGCCGCTTTTCGCCAGGCTCGGGCTGGGCGACCAGCAGCGGGTTTTCCACCCCGGCAACCAGCGCCGGATCATCCTCGCCACCAACGTCGCGGAAACCTCGCTGACCATTCCGCGCATCGCCTGCGTGATCGATTCCGGCATCGCCCGCGTCAACCGCTGGAGCCCGGGACGCGGCGTGCAGCGCTTGCAGATCGAACCCGTCAGCCAGGCCAGCGCGCGCCAGCGCAAGGGCCGCTGCGGCCGCGTGCGCGACGGTGTCTGCATCCGGCTCTATGAGGAAAACGATCTAACCGAACGCGCGGAGTTCACCGATCCGGAAATCCGCCGCTCGTCACTCGCCGGGGTGATCCTGCGGATGAAGGCGCTCGGTTTGCCGGAAATCTCCGAGTTTCCGTTCCTCGATCCGCCTGCTCCCAAGGCGGTTTCCGAAGGCTACCGCACGCTGCGCGAGGTGGGCGCGCTGGATCGTGAGAAAAGTCTAACCGACTACGGCCGACAAATGTCGCGCCTGCCGGTGGACCCGCGGCTCGGGCGCATGCTCATCGAGGCGCGCAAGGAACACTGCCTTGCCGAAATGCTGCCGATCATCGCCGCGCTCGAATCCAACGACGCGCGCGAGCGCCCGGCGGAAAAAATCCGCGAGGCGGACGCGGCGCACGCGAAGTGGAAGGACGGCGAAAGCGACTTCACCGGCATCCTGCGCATGTGGCGTGACGTGATGGAATTCCGCGAGGACAACGGCCGGTGGAAACGCAACGCGCTGCGCAAGTTCTGCACCACGGCGTTTCTCAACGCGCGCCGCGTGATGGAATGGGGGAATGTGGCCGATGAGTTGTCGGATTTGTTGGAACGGGAGTGGCGGTTGAGGATCCCGGCCTTGGACAAGGATGCCCCCTACGCCGCCATCCACCGCTGTTTGTTGGCCGGGGTGCCGCGCCAATTCGGTTTGTGGGACCGCGAGAGCAAGACCTACCGCAGCGCGTCCGGCGGGTTCTTCGCGGTGTTTCCCGGCTCCGCTATGTTCGGCATCCCCAAGCGTCACGAGTGGGTGGTGGCCATGGAACTGGTGGAAACGACACGACTGTGGGCGCGCCGCGTCGCGCGCATCGATCCCGAATGGATCGAGCAGGTCGCGCCGCATCTCTGCCGCAGCCGCTACGGCGAGGCGCACTGGGATGAAAAACAGGGCGCGGTGTACGGCAGGGAAACCGTGATCTGCGGCGGCCTGCCGGTGGTTTCCGGCAGGCGCGTGCACTATGGCCGCGTGGATGCCAAGGCCGCGCGGTCGGTGTTCCTGCGTGAGGGTCTGTTAGGCGGCGGTTTGCGCAAACGCTGCCGATTCCTCGACGAGATCGAGGCGATGCGCGAATTGATCGGCGCGGTGGAGGAGAAACTGCGCCGTCCCGGCGGCTTGTGGAGCGAGGAGGCGGTGCTGCGGTTTTGCGAAGAGCGGATTCCGGAGAACATCCACACCGCCGCGGACTTCCACAAGTGGCTGGCGAAAAACGAGGATGCCCTCACGCTTTCACTCGCCGATGTGCTCGACGAGGATCTCGAATCGCTCGGACTCGACTTGTATCCGGACACACTCAATCACGATGTTGCCGGCATGGGGCGTGGATGGCAACCTGCGCGAGCGCGCCGAAATCCTGCTCCGCTCGCTGCCCAAGGATTACCGCCGCGCTTGCCAGCCGATCGCGCAAGTCGCCGATGGCTTCGCGGAACTCTGGTGCCACGCGCCCAAAGACATGCCGATCCTCCAGGCGTTGTCCGAACACGTGAGAGAACACAACGGAGCTTTCATTCCAACGGACGCATATGATATCTCAAGGCTGCCGCCGCATCTGGTCACGAAGATCTGGGTTTGCGATGACGACGGCAACGAACTCGCGATGGGCGTGGATGTCGCGGTGTTGAAACTC
>JALOUA010000050.1 GCA_025457625.1 Akkermansiaceae bacterium | reverse complement strand
GAGGGCGGAGGAATAGAGTTCGAGGAAAATCAGATCTTCGAAATCCGCCGCGATGTAGATCTGGATGCCGACCGAGCTGATTTTACCTACGGCGTTGGGTGAGGTGGTGTTGGTGACGTCGACGATGACCTGCCAGTTTTCGCTGGAACCCGGATTGGTCAGGATTCCAAGTTCGGCGGCATCTCCGTCCCCATCCGTGGCCGGGGTGCTCACGATGTAATTGATTTTTCCACCGCTCTCGGCGATGGAACCACCAGCATACGGGAAATAGTCCCATTTGGCGTTATCCAGCGAGTCGTCATCGAAGTTGTCGCTAATCGGGGTCAACCCGAGAGCGACGTTGGCGAGCGCCGTGAGAGCGATGATTGGGGAAACAAGGAATGTCGTTCTCATGGGGAGGTTGTTTTAGCTTGGGATGGAAACGGCATCGGGCTGTATGGAGAAGAACCCGGTTTCGGGCGATTTGTGACAGGGGGAATGGCGGTTTTTTGTTTTTTGTGAGGGGGCGGGAAGGCAATATGCGCATGGCATTCAGCAAAAAAAATGCCATTCCATTGACATTTCAGAGCCAATCGCGGGGTTTTTGACAAGGGAATAATCATTACGGTTATGTTAGACATACCACCCTTCCCATGGTGCAAGGGAGGCGGGCGGGCATCCCGTCCGGTTGCGGAGTTTTCCCGTCCTGTGCTTGCAGTCGCGGGCGGCGGCAGGTAAATCGGCGGCGTGGCGGCGAAAACCAAATCCCCTTCAAGCGGCAGCGGAAGTTTCTTCGCGGTGATCGGCAGCGACGAGGGGCTGGTGCGCGAGAAGGCGCTGGAACTCCACAACCGGCTCACCGGCGGCATTGACGACGGCTTCACCCACGAGGTCATCGACGGCATCGCCGACAACTCGGACTCCGCCTTCGAGATCTGCTCGAACACCGTGCAGGCGCTGCAAACGCTGCCGATGTTCGGCGGCGACAAGGTCGTCTGGCTGCGCAACGCGAATTTCCTTGGCGACAACGTCACCGGCCGCTCGCAACGCACCGAGGCGGGCGTCGAGAGCCTGCGCGCCGCGCTCGAGGGCGGCATGCCGCCGGGCGTGAAATTCCTGCTCACCGCCCAAGGCGTGGACAAGCGCCGTTCCTTTTGGAAGTTCATCGAGAAATCCGCCGAGGTGATGGTTTTCGACCGCATCGACACCAGCCGCGACGGCTGGCAGGACCAGGTGGCCGCGCTGGTCGCCGGCCGCGCCGCGGAACTCGGCCTCCAGTTCGAAGCCGACGCGCTCGCCCTCTTCGTCATGCTGGCCGGCGAGCAATCGCAACAAATCGGCAACGAATTGGAGAAACTCGACCTGTTTCTCGGTCCCGACCGCCGCATCGTCACCGAGGAGGACGTCAACGTGCTCGTCCCGCTCAGCCGCGCGGCGGTGGTCTTCGAGATCGGCAAGTCGATCCAGAACGGCAACGCCGCCCGCGCCATCCAACTCATCGACCAACAACTCGCCGCCGACGAGTCCGCCATCGGCATCATGCGCGCCTCGGTCATCACCGTGGTGCGCAATCTTTACCTGGCGAAACTCATCGTCGAAAACTTCAAGGCGCCCAGCGGCAGCTATCAGGCCTTCGCCGGGGCGCTCAACCGGCTGCCGGAAAACGACCGCGCCTGGCTGCCGCAGAAAAAGGACGGCAGCGGTGTGAACGTCTTCCCCATCTTCCTGGCGCTGCCGAATGCGGCGAACTACGAGCTCGAGAACCTGCAAGGCGTGCTCGAAGCCACCCTCAAGGCGGATCAGGCGCTGGTCACCACCGGGCTGGACCACCGGCTGGTGCTGCACCGGCTGATTGTCGAGATCGCCTCGGCCCGAAAAGCCCCGGCCGTCAGAGGCGGTTCTGATAGGATGCGAGGGCAGGGACAGGCCTCCGGGCGGTCCGAGAGAATGGAAAGAGAATAAAAGGCGCTTTCACGCTGGGCATTCGCATCTCATTCGCCGGACCGTTGCGGAGAACGGTCCCTGCCTACGAACCGGCCGTCAGGGCTCGAGGATCATGAGCTCGATTTTGCGGAACTCCACCGGGTGGCTTTCCGACTGGAGGCAGATGTATCCGCCGGTGAGCCGCTTGTCGCCCGCGACCTCGGCGAGTTTCTCGGCTTGGGGACTGCCGCCGAGTTCGGGTTTTTGATAAGTCATGACTTCCTCGCCATTGATGAAGTGCCTGATGACCTCGCCGCCGCGGACCTCGACCTCAAGAGTCACCCATTGATCGCCGTGATAGGTCTTGGAGGTGGAGCTGATGCAGTGGCGGGTTGTGTGCACGTCATTGATGTAAACATGCGTGCCCGGCGTGCAGAGGTTGCCGGTGGTTCGCTCGCCGGTGCCGGTGCCGCCGAGCAATTGCACCTCGAGAGAGGTGGGGAAATCCTGGTTCAGCTCCATGGTTTCCGGCGCCTCACTGTGAATCATCACGCCGCTGTTGCGGTAGGCCCAGCCCGGGCCGCCCTTCAATTGCTCGCCGGTGAAGCGGTATTGCAGGCGCAGCCGGTAGTGGGAAAAGCGGTCCTTGTAAAACAAGTGGCCGAACTCGCCTTTCCAGCCGTCGTATTTGGAATAGTCCACCTTGATGACCCCGTTCTCCGCCTTGAAGGTGTCCTTGTGGTTCACTCCGGCTTCCGCACCACGGATTTTGGGCGTCCAGCCGCTGAGGTCCCTGCCATTGAAAAGCGATATCCACTTTTCGGTTTTCATGTCCTCCGCGATGGCGGATCCGCAGGCGAGGACCAGCAAGGTGGCGATGAGCGTGTGTTTCATGAAGATGGATGGTGATTGGGTACCCGGGCGGCTTGGCCTGGTGATGCGGACAAGCGTCGCAGATCCGCATCCCGCAGGGGCTTCTTACACCCGGTCACGGCCCGGTCTGTCACCACCCTTCAAGAAACCTGCGGGCCAAAGTGATCCCAGCCACCCGCCAGCGTCTCACCTGAGCCGCTCGCCACGAGCTGTCCGATCCGGCTGAGCGGCAGGTCCGGAAACGCCGCCGGCCATGCCGCCAACATGGCGGCCGACCGCGCTTCCTCACATGCAAACAACAACTCGAAGTCCTCACCGTCGCCCAGCGCCTGCGCCAGCGTGCAGCCCGGCGTGACCGGCAACCGCTCCCTGTCGAGCTCGAATCCACAGCCGGAGGCCGCCGCCAGACGCGGCAAATCCTTCGCCAAGCCATCCGAGACATCCATCATGGCGGTGGGCTTGTAGTTGGATACCAACCAGTTTGCTTCCTTGCTGCGTGGGCTGAACGACAGGTGTTTGCCACGCAGGGATCCGCCGAGGGTGCCGGTGACGAAGAGGGCATGGCCGGGTTTTCCGGTGGAGCGCAGGACCAGCTGGTCACGCGGGACGCAGCCGGTGGCGGCGATGGAAATGACGGCGGCGGAGCCCGCGGGCACGGACGAGGTTTCGCCGCCGGCAAGCACGGCGTCAAAGGCAGAGAGGCAGTCGCCGATGCCGCGGTAGAGTTCCTCGGCCCAGCAAAGCGGGCTTTGTGGATCGAGCGCGAGGGTGATGAGGAATCGTTCCGGCCGGCCGCCCATGGCGGCGAAGTCGGAAACCACGCGGGCGGCGGCTTTCCAACCGACCGCGCGGGCCGGGCTGTCGGGCAGGAAATGGATTCCGGCGACCATGGCATCGGTTTTGAGGAGTTGGAGCATGGCGGAACCCGGTCCGGGATCGATCACCGCGCAGTCGTCGCCGGGACCGGCAAGCGGCGAGGGATCGCGCGGCACCAGTCGGATCAACCGCTGGATCAGCGCATCCTCGCCGATGTCGCGGAGGGAATTCACGGCAGGGCTCCGATGGGGATGTCGTAATGGCGGATCGCCAGCTGCACCGCCACCGTGGCGGCGTTGAAGCAGAAGTGCGCGGCGATGGGTGCCCATATCGAGCCGGTCTTTTCGTAAAGCAGGACCAGCAGTCCGCCGAAAATCAGCAGTGGCAGCAGGGCGGTGAGGTTGCCATGCGCGGCGGCGAAAACCAGTGACGAACTCAAGGCGGCCGGGCCGATGCCGGAGAATTTCTTGAGCACCGGGTAGAGGTATCCGCGGAAGACGATTTCCTCGCACAGCGGCGCGGCGACCACAGCGGCGAAGACCATCAGCCCGAGCACTTTGGGATCCTTGGTTTCGCGCAGCAGTTTCACCGTGTCCTGCGTGGTTTCCGCCCCCAGCGATTCCATCCACTTGAGGTATCCGGAAACCTGCAGTCCGCCGCTGATGAGCCACATCAACACCACCGCTCCGGGTGCCAGCAGGAAAACCCACGGCCAGCCGGGCCAGCGCAGGCCCAGCCAGGAAACCGGCCCCAGCCGCCGGATCACCAGCAGGGTGACCATGCCGGCCATGATGAACTGGAAGCCGATGTTCATCAGCAGTGTCCTGGCATCCAGCACCTGAGGAGTTGTTTCCCTCACCTGCAACGAGGCAATGACAAGGCCCGAAAACAGCATGAAAACCATTGCCGCGCCGAGCAGGTCGATTGGGCGGTAATACCCAACCGCCACGCGTCCGGGCGGCAGATCAGGCGGCAGGCCGGGCGGCGTCGCATCGCCGGGTGGTTCGTAGGGCCACGGCGGCCCGGTCTCCACCGGCATCGGCCGGATGGCGGGTGGCGTCTGCCGTTTTGCGGTCAGGCGCGCAAAACCCGCTGCCGCAAACACCAGCACCGCAGCGACAAAACCGCCGGTCAGGATGAGGAAGGTGGGATCGGACATGGGCGGGCTTTGGACCGGCGGAAAGCTGCGACGTCCGCCATGGATGCGCCAATGGAAAAAACCGCCGCCAATCGCTTTGAGTATCCTGATTTTCAGGCGATGCTTGCAATTTAAGGCAAATGCCGACATATCGTCGCCATCGAAAGCCGCCCGCCATCCCGCATTCCCGCGCGGAATCCCTACCGCTCCATTCTGCGGCGGGATTATCCCGAACCGTTGATCGCTTTGCTCGCCTTCATTCTGGGCATCTGGTTGTGGGATCATTATTTCGGCGAACCGGAGGGCTACGCCCCGGGCACCGAGGAGATCGCCTTGGTGAAAATCGACCGCGACCTGCGGCTGGCCGACGCGATGAGCGGCGATCCCGAGTGGCTGCGCTGGATCGTCGGAGTGGACGAGGCGGCGGTCGTGCGTGGAAATTCGCTCACCGCTTTGGAGAAACTCGCGGCCGACGGATCGATGAGTGTCGCAGGGCTGGAGGCCTACGCGATCCTCAAGGCGGAACACGAGGGCGCGCCGATGCGCGAGGTGCTGGCGGAAACCATGCAGGGACGCGCGACGACGGATTTCGCGGAGGTTTCCCGGTCACTCGCCGGGCATGGCGGCAGCTGGTGGGATGCGCGCCGGGTGGCGGAGTTGGAAAACGAACTGACGCCCGTGACGGAATGGCGGAGTGGCTTTGAGGCGGACTCGCGGCAGTTGCGTGGCCGGGCGATCCTCGCCCGCTCCTGGGTGTGGTTGCTGGGACTCGCGGGTGTGGCATTCATCCCGCGGACGCTCAAACTGCTGGCCATCGGGCTGCGCGCCCGCCCCCGCGGATACTCCGCCGCATGGCCACTGCCGCTCGGCATCATGGTTTTCCTGGTTTCCACGCTGGCGTGGATCGGCTTCACGCTCACGCTCGACATCGGAATCAGCACCCTGCCCGGCCTGCATCCGTTGGCAGGCATTCTGTTGGATTCGGCCGCCCGCCTGCTGCCCGCGCTCATCGCGCTGGGCCTGCTGTTCCGGCGGCCATCCCACGCCATGCGCGTGCTGGGGCTGGGACCGTCCCTCGCTCCCAAGACGATTCTCGGGATGTTTTCGCTGCTGATGATCCTCGATCTGCTGCTGCGCTCCATCATCGGCGGTGGCGATCCGACCGAACCGGGAGGCGGCCTCAGCCCGGGCGAAAGCGGCCTCTGGGGGCTGGCGTTTGCCGTGGTGTCCGCCTGCCTGCTGGCACCATTGGCGGAGGAAATCCTCTACCGCGGCGTGCTGTTCCGCTCGCTATGGGTCCGTTTGGGAGTCCTGCCCGCCGCGCTCCTGTCGTCCGCGGTGTTTGCCACGCTGCATTTCTATGATGGCTATGGGCTGGCCAGCGTCGGGCTTTTCGGTTTCTCATGCGCCTTGCTCTATGCCGCCACCGGATCGCTGACCTGCTGCATCGCGCTTCACTTGTTATACAATTCGGCCATCATCCTGCCCGAGTGGTGGATCTATCATGGCGCGCTCGGATGATTGCCCTTGCCCATTTCATCAGATGAATTCTAGCCTCTAGCAACCCATGAGTGATCCAATCCAGCACGCCACCTTCGTGGCACCGGATCCCGCCGCGCTGGCACCACTCTTTGCCGGCTATGTCATGGAGGGGCTCATCGCCACCGGCGGCATGGGAGCGGTCTATCGGGCGGTGCAACGTTCGTTGGATCGTCCCGTCGCCATCAAGATCCTGCCGCGCGAGTTCAGCACGGATGAGGCGTTCCGCACCATCTTCGAAGCCGAAGCCAAGGCCATGGCAAAGCTGAACCACCCCAACCTGATCGGGGTGTATGATTTCGGCGAAGTCGACGGCATGTTATACATCATCATGGAATACGTGCCCGGGAAGTCGCTGTTCCATTCGGCCCACGGCATGGCCATCGATCCGTCCGAGGTCGTCCATCTCGTCACCGCAATCTGCCACGGACTCGCCCATGCCCACGAGCACGGCATCATCCACCGCGACATCAAGCCCTCCAACATCCTGCTCGATCTGGAGGCCCGCCCGAAAATCGGTGATTTCGGCCTCGCCCGGAACACCGGCCAAACGGCACAGGAAGGCGAGGAAATCTTCGGCACGCCCCATTACACCGCGCCGGAAGTCGTCAACGCGCCCCAAAGCGTCGATCACCGGGCTGATATTTTCTCATTGGGTGTCATGCTGCACGAGCTGCTCACCGGTCATCTGCCGGCGGACGACCCGCGCCCGCCATCGGCCATAACCCTGTGCGATCCACGCTTCGACGCCATCGTGCGCCGCGCGACCGAAATCCAACCCGAGCGCCGTTACAACAGTGCGTTGGAAATCGCAAACGAGCTCCAGGCGATCTCCACCTCACCCGGCCCCAAGGTCCTGCGCACCACCACACCCGGTCGGACACCGCAAGCGGGCCGGCACGCCACCCATAACCAACCCAAGACGCGGCGCGGGCCCCGCTCGAAACAATCATCCAAGGCCGGCATGATCGTCCTGCTCTTGATTGCCATTGCCGCCACAGGCCTCTTCTATCAATACCTGCTGGACCACCGGGCGCGGAATGACGCGCGTGGCGGAGTGACGACCATCGCCACGCCACCACCTCTACCGGCCATGGCCCGGCCGGAGCCCGATCGATCGCTGCCACAACCCCGGCCCGCGCCCGAAATCGTGGAAAACGAGGAGCCCGCTGCCCAAACGCCGCCGGACCCGGACCCCGAAATGGAGACA
This sequence comes from Akkermansiaceae bacterium, assembly GCA_025457625.1. Taxonomy (GTDB): domain Bacteria; phylum Verrucomicrobiota; class Verrucomicrobiia; order Verrucomicrobiales; family Akkermansiaceae; genus Luteolibacter. Next base: position 6,657 of record JALOUA010000050.1, on the reverse strand, counting down.
GGGCATGACCCGGTGACCGTCACGGACCCGGAGTCCGACCCACAGCCCGAGACCGAAATCAAGCCCGTGTTCGACGTCGCCGATTTTCTCGACAACCGCGCCCGCAAAATCATGCGCGAGCGCTGCGCCCCACTCGTCACCGCCAAGGATGCCGAATTGGCCCGGAACCTGTCCGGTTACGAACGGGATCTGATGAGCGCGGCGCGCAAGGAAGGCCGGAGCGTCCTGCGCGACGCTTACATCTCTTACATCAAGTCTTACATCACGAAGTGCCGGGGGGACGGGAATACGATCCCGGACGACCTGCCCGAGTCCATCGAAAACCTGGCGGGAGCTGCGGAAATTCACGCTGAATTCCTGATAAAACAGGGCGCCATCACGGAAAAAATGGTTCGCGAGATTTCCTCGCTCGCCGACACTTACATTCTGGGACTTGAGAAACAGGTCGAACGTTTGAGGGAACAGAATGACACCGGCGCGATCCAACTCCTGGAGCGGGAAATCGACCTCGCGCGCGAGAATGAGAAATATTTCCCGGATCTGATGTTGCAAAACTGAGCCTTGGTTCCGGCATTCCACCCGCCCATTCTTGCACTGGCGGGCCAACCATTCCCGGATAAGCTCCCCGGCGTGCCTCCTGATCCCCGCCCATCCGCCAGCATCCGCCTTCACGGCTGCCGCCAGCACAACCTCCGCAATCTCGATCTCGAGATTCCCCTTGGCAAACTCACCGTCGTCACCGGCCCTTCCGGCTCCGGCAAGTCCTCGCTGGCCTTCCACACGCTTTATGCCGAGGGCCAGCGCCGCTACGTCGAAACCTTCTCGCCTTACGTCCGGCAGTTTTTCGACCGCATGGACAAGCCGGACGCCGATTCCATCGAAGGCATCCCGCCGGCCATCGCCATCGAACAGAAAAACCACGTCCGCACCACGCGCTCGACCGTCGGCACGCTCACCGAAATCAACGACTACCTCAAACTCCTCTACCCGCGGCTCGCCACCGCATACGACCCCCACACCGGCGAGGAAATCCGACCGGACACACCGGACACCGCGGCCGACTGGGCCTATCGCAACCTTGCCGGGAAATCCATCCTCGTCACTTTCCCGATCCCCCTGCCACACGGGACCAAGGCCGACGAACTCCTCCCGTTCCTCAACCAACAGGGATACCTCCGCATCCTCCTCGACGGCGGGATCATCCGGACCGACGAACCACGAAGCGCGGACTTCAGTCCGCCCGAAATCCAAGTTCTCCAGGACCGCATCACCCTTTCTCCCAAAAACAAATCCCGGCTGCTTGAAGCCCTCGAAGCCGCCTTCCACCTCGGCAAAGGCCATTCCACCATTCACGATCTTCCATCTTCCATGTCCAAGTCGTTCACGACCACGTGGACGAACCCGACAACCGGCTTCACCCTGCGCGCACCCACCCCCGCGCTGTTCTCTTTCAACTCGCCCCTCGGCGCCTGCCCGAAATGCCGCGGCTTCGGACGCATCATCGGCATCGACCTCGAAAAAGCCGTCCCCGATCCCGCGCTTTCCATCAAACAGGGAGCGATCAGGCCCTTCCAGGGCGAACGCGGCGACGAATGCCAGCGCGACCTCCTCCGCTGCTGCAAGGAACGCTCCATCGACATCCACACGCCATGGGAGGACCTCTCCGACGACGAGCGCGAGTGGATCTACTACGGCGATCGTAAATCCGCCGACATCACCCCGGAGGAACTTGAGGAAATCTGGCGCTCCGGCGATTGGTATGGCGTCAAGGGCTTCTTCGACTGGATGGAAACCAAGGCCTACAAGATGCACGTCCGCGTCTTCCTCTCCCGCTACCGGTCCTACACCACCTGCGCCACCTGCCGCGGCAAACGCCTCCAGCCGGAAGCCCTTTGTTTCAAAATCCATGGCAAAACCCTCCCCGACCTGTGGTCCCTCCCCGTCTCCGACCTGCTCCCCTGGTTCCACAATCTCAAATCTCAAATCCCAAATCTCAAATCCGCCGACCCCACCCTCGACCTCGTCCTCACGGAAATCTCGTCCCGCCTCTCCTACCTCGATCAAGTCGGCCTCGGTTATCTCACACTTGACCGCCCCACCCGCACGCTGTCCGGCGGCGAGATCGAACGCGTCAACCTCACCACCTGCCTCGGCGCTTCCCTCACAGGCACGCTTTTCGTTCTCGACGAGCCCACCGTCGGCCTCCACGCCCGCGACATCGGGCGGCTCGTGAACGTGATGCACGGCCTGCGCGACAAGGGCAACACGCTCGTCGTCGTCGAACATGAACACGCCGTCATGCGCGCCGCCGACCACCTCATCGACCTCGGCCCGGCGGCGGGAGCGCACGGAGGTGAACTCGTCTATCAAGGCCCGCCACCGGAAGCGGGCAGTGAAAAGAAAAAGAACCGCGCCAGGCTCCCACTGATCACTGATCACCGCTCACTCGGCACTTCTCCCTCACCCGGCACTCTGCCCTGGCTGTCCGGCCATCGCTCCATCGCCGTCCCGCAAACCCGTCGCAAACCCGGCAAAAAACTCCTGCAAATCCGCGGCGCCTCCCGCCACAACCTGAATAAACTCGATGCCGACATCCCGCTCGGCCTCTTCGTCTGCCTCACCGGCGTCTCCGGCTCCGGCAAGTCCACCTTCGCGCATGATGTCATCTATCAGAACCTGGCCCGCAAGCTCGGCATCGTCACCGACGGGGACCCCGCGCCTGTCAGGGAACTCAAGGGCTCCCAACACCTGGCCGGTGTCGAACTCGTCGATCAATCACCCGCCGCGCGCACCCCGCGCTCATCACCCGCCGTGCTGCTCGGCGCTTTCGATCCGATCCGCCAGCTCTTCGCCTGCACGCCGGAGGCCAAAGCCCGCGACCTGAAAACAGGCTTCTTCTCCTTCAACTCCGGCGACGGCCGCTGCGACCGCTGCGCCGGCAACGGCTTCGAAAAGGTGGAAATGCAATTCCTCTCCGACCTTTACGTCACCTGCCCGGATTGTGAGGGAAGGCGCTACAAACCCTCCACCCTGGAATTCCTCTACAGGGGCAAATCCATCCACGACATCCTCGACCTCACCGTCACGGAAGCCATCGCCTTTTATGCTAACACCGATGCCATCCCGGCATCCCACGCCAAGCGCCACGGGCAGATTGTCCAACTCCTCGCCCCGCTCGTGGAGGTCGGTCTCGGCTACCTCAAGCTCGGCCAGCCTCTCAACACCCTCTCCGGCGGCGAGTCCCAGCGCCTCAAGCTCTGCCAACTCCTCTCCGCCTCCTCTTCCCCCGCATCCAAAATTCAAAATCCCAAACTCCTCATCCTCGACGAGCCCACCACCGGCCTCCACTTCAGCGACATCGAAAACCTGTTAGGAGTCTTCCGCAACCTCGTCGATGCCGGCCACTCGCTGCTCGTCATCGAGCACAACCTCGACGTGATCAAATCCGCCGACTGGATCCTCGACCTCGGCCCCGAGGCCGGCCAACACGGCGGCCAACTCGTCGCCCAGGGCCCGCCCGAACACATTGCCACCCTCGACTCCCCCACCGGCACCTACCTTGGCGAAGCTCTCAACGGAGCGCATGCTTCCGTCCGCTCTTCCTCTTCCCAATCTCCAATCTCCAATCTCAAATCTCAAATCTCCCTCCACGGCGCCCGCCACCACAACCTCAAGAACATCTCGCTCGACATCCCGCGCGAGCGCTTCGTCGTGATCTCCGGTCTATCAGGTTCCGGCAAGTCCACCCTCGCCTTCGACATCCTCTTCGCCGAGGGCCAGCGCCGCTTTCTCGACTCGATGTCCGCCTACGCCCGCCAGTTCGCCGAGCAGTTGGAGAAACCCGAGATCGACAGCCTGCAGGGACTTCCCCCCACCGTCGCCATCGAACAGCGCGTCTCCCAGGGCGGCGGCAAATCCACCGTCGCCACCGTCACCGAAATCTGGAACTTCATCCGCCTGCTCTACTCGAAACTCGGCACGCTCTACTGCCCGGACTGCCAGGCTCCGGTCGAAAAACAATCCGTCGCCGCCATCGAGAACACCATCCGCGGCCACCTGAAAAAAGGCCCCGTCAGCCTGCTCGCCCCCGTCATCCGCGGCAGGAAAGGCTACCACACCGAAGTCGCGGAATGGGCGCTCAAACAAGGATTCACCCGCCTCTTGGTGGACAAACAGTTCAAGAGCGCCGAATCCTTCACCCGTCTCGAACGCTTCAAGGAACACGACATCGATGTGGAAGTGGCGAAAGTGATCAGTGATCAGTCATCAGTGATCAGTGAAAAGAAAAAGAGAAGCGCGAAGCTCCCACTGATCACAATGGAGCGCAGCGACATGGAAGCACTGACCATCTCAAATAATCCTGCCTCAAATCACTGCTCACTCGGCACCAACATCGCCAGAGCGCTCGAAATCGGCAAAGGCGTCATCCGCCTCTTCACCGCTGACAAGAAATTCATCCTGCTCTCCACCAAGTCGAGCTGCCCGTCCTGCAACCAGTCCTTCGAGGAACTCGACCCGCGCCTGTTCTCCTTCAACTCGCCGCACGGCTGGTGCCCCGCGTGCCGCGGCCACGGCCGCGTGCCGAAACGCCGCTTCCACCTCGACACCTCGCGCTTCGAATCCGTGCTCGAAGCGGAACTCGACGCCGACCGCGCCATCGACCGCATGGACCACGAGGAACTCGTCACCTGCCCCGCCTGCCTCGGCTCCCGCCTCAACCCCGTCGCCGCCGCCACCCGCCTCAACCCCGTCGCCGCCGCCACCCGCCTCAACCCCGTCGCCCCCGCCGCCCGCCCCGGGCCATCTCATATCTCAAATATGAAATATGGTTTTCCCGTGGCGGAGCTGGCGCGGATGACGATCTCGCGGGCGGTGGCGCATTTTTCCAAACTGGCCTTCACCGAGCCGCGCCAGAAGCTCATCGCGCGCGACATCCTGCCGGAGATCAAACAACGCCTCGCATTCCTCGAAGAAGTCGGTCTCGGCTATCTCCAGCTCGACCGCTCCGGCAACACGCTTTCGGGCGGCGAGTCGCAGCGCATCCGCCTCGCCGCGCAGCTCGGCTCCAACCTCCGCGGCGTGCTCTACGTGCTCGACGAACCCACCATCGGCCTCCACCCGCGCGACAACGCGGCCCTGCTCAAAACGCTCCTCAAGCTGCGCGACCACGGCAACTCGCTCATCGTCGTCGAACACGATGAGGACACCATCGCCGCCGCCGACCACCTCATCGACCTCGGCCCGGCGGCGGGAAGGTTTGGCGGCGAAGTCGTCTATCAAGGGCCGCCGCCGGGAGTCATCAGTGATCAGTTGGCAGTGATCAGTGGAGGAAAGACCAAAGCCAGGCGCGCAAACAAATCCCTGAGCACTGCTCGCTCGGCACTGCTCACTTCTTCCCCCACCCTCCGCGCCCTGCACAATCCGCTGGTTCACCCCATCCGCGGCAGCCGCCGCGAGGTAGGGAAAACCCATGCCTTCCTCACCCTCACCGGCTGCACCGCCAACAACCTCAAAAACCTCACCGCCGCCATCCCGCTCGGCCGGCTCACCGTTCTCACAGGAATCTCGGGTTCGGGCAAATCCACCCTCATGCATCAGTGTGTGGCGGCGGTTTTCAACCGCCAGGCCAAACAAAAACCCTACTCCAAAGTCACTGGGGAAAAATCCATCAAAGCCTGCCACGAGGTCGATCAATCGCCCATCGGCAAGACCTCGCGTTCGTGCCCGGCGACTTATGTGAAAGTCTTCGATCACATCCGCGCGCTCTTCGCGCAGCTTCCCGAGGCGCGCATGCGCGGTTTCGACGCCTCGCGTTTCTCGTTCAACACCGAGGGCGGCCGCTGCCCGGACTGCAAGGGCAACGGCCGCGTGAAGCTCGAAATGGATTTCCTGCCCTCCACCTGGGTGCACTGCGAAACCTGCAACGGCGAGCGCTACAATCCCGCCACGCTGGAAGTGACCTTCCGCGACAAGCACATCGGAGAGATCCTCGCCATGACCATCGACGAGGCCGCCGCCTTCTTCGACTCCCAACCACGCATCGCCGCGCCACTGCGGCTCATGGCCGACACCGGCCTCGGCTACCTCCAGCTCGGCCAGCCTTCGCCCACCCTCTCAGGCGGCGAGGCCCAGCGCATCAAACTCGTCTCCGAACTCATCAAGGGCCGCGGCGCGCGCGCGCAAATTTCAAATTCCACATTTCAAATTTCAAATCTCTATCTCATCGAAGAACCCACCGTCGGCCTGCATCACGAGGACATCCGCCGCCTGATCGACATCCTCCACCGCCTCGTCGATGAAGGCCACACGGTGGTCGTCATCGAGCACCACATGGCCATCGCCGCCGAGGCCGACTGGATCCTCGACCTCGGCCCCGAAGCCGGCGAAAACGGCGGGCAAATCGTCGCCGAGGGTCCGCCGGAAAAAATCATCCAATCAAAGAAGTCACGCACCGCGCCCTTCCTCAAGGCGGCGCTGCGGGTTTCGTGATCTCCGCCAGCGCGGTCATGACGGAGGCGGGGTCGACCGGAAGGTTTGCCGCGAAAGCCCGTCTCAACGCGCCGCGCTCAAATCCTCCGCACCGCGATGCCGCCGATGAGGAAGGTGAAACCGGCGTAAACAAACCAGTGCGCGATGTCCTGATAGACCGGGGTTTCC
>JALOUA010000295.1 GCA_025457625.1 Akkermansiaceae bacterium | reverse complement strand
GGGGTGCCGGTGATCGGCTGCGCTTGCCCGGTCTGCACCTCACACGATCCGCACAACAAACGCCTGCGCTCCTCGGCACTCGTCCGGCTTCCCGGCATCTCGCTGCTCATCGATTCCGGCCCCGATTTGCGCGCCCAGGCGCTGCGCGAAAAACTGCGCGGGATCGATGCGGTGATCTACACCCACGCGCATCTCGATCACGTGGCCGGCTTCGATGAGCTGCGCGCGTTCTGTTGGAAAAAGGCGGAACCGCTGCCGATGCATGCCACCGCGGAATGCATGGACACGCTGGTGCGCATGTTCGGCTGGGCCTTCTCCAGCGAAAATGTTTACAAGGGATATGTGAAACCCGACGCCCGGATCATCGACGGGCCGTTCCATTACGGTGAGTTGAAAATCACACCGCTGCCGGTGGAGCATGCCGCCGTCGAGACGATTGGTTTCCGTTTCGATCATCCGCACCGGCGCAGCCTCGCCTACCTGCCGGATGTGAAACGCGTGCCCAATGACACGATGTGGCACTTGCGCGGTGTGGACGTGCTGGTGGTGGACGCGCTGCGCCCGGAGCCCCACCCCACCCATTGCTCGCTCGGCGAGGCGCTCGAAATCATCCGCCAGGCCGGACCCGGCGAGGCATGGCTCACCCACCTCGGCCATGAGAACGATCACGCCACCCTTGGCTCCGCACTTCCTCCCGGCGTGCGCGTGGCATGGGACGGCCTGCAAATCCCGCTCTGAGCCCCCCGCGCGCCTGGTTGACGCGCCCCCCATGAATTGTCCGCGCGGCGTTTGGCCGGTCTTGCATGTCGTCCGCAGCCCCGCCATGTTCGCCGGCGATGCGTGTGGCGGCTTTGATTTTGTGGCTGACGGCGGGTTTCATCCCGCCCGCATCCGCCGTGCCCCGGCCCGGGTCGGTGGCGGTGCTCTACAATTCCGCGCTGCCGGAATCGCGCCAGCTCGCCGAGTTTTACCGCGACGCCCGCGGCATCCCGGCGGAGAACCTGATCGGACTGGAGATGCCGGTGGCGGCGGATATTTCACGCGAGGAATACGAGCGGACGATCGTCATTCCGCTGCGCCGCGAGTTCGACACCCGCGGTTGGTGGAAACGCGGGCGCGATGGCAATGGTGTGACGCTGCCCGTGGCCAATGACATCCGGGTGCTGGTGACCCTGCGCGGCGTGCCGCTGCGCATCCGGGGCACGCCGAAACCCGCGCCTGCCGCAACGCAGGAAACCCCGGAACCCGCGCCCCCCGCCGCGCCCGCGGACCCGCTCGCTGGACGCGACGAGGCTGCGGTGGATTCCGAACTCGCGATGTTCGGCGTCGAGGGCGTGCCCGCCGAGGGCGTGTTGCAGAACAAATACCACAAGTCGGAGAGGAAAATCGAGGAAGCCCGGCTGCCGTTCCTCGTTCTAACAGCAAGGATCGACGCCGCCTCGCAAGCCACCTGCCAGCGCATGATCCGCGATGCGGTGGAAGCGGAGGAAACCGGCCTGTGGGGCACCGCCTATGTGGACATCGCCAACAAGTTTCCGCAGGGCGACCAGTGGCTGGAGGATGTCGCCAAGTCCGGCGCGGCCGCGGGCATTCCCACCGTCACCGACCGCTTCAACGAGACGCTGCCGTTAAACTACCCGATGGAGGAGGCGGCGTTCTATTACGGTTGGTATGACTGGAACGTGAGCGGACCTTTCCTCAATCCGCTCTTCAGGTTCCGCAAGGGCGCGGTGGCCGTGCACCTGCATTCATACAGCGCCCAGCAGCTCGCGAATCCCGGCCAGAACTGGTGCGCGCCCTTGTTGGAACGCGGAGCCGCGGTGACGGTCGGCAACGTGTATGAGCCCTATCTGCATCTCACGCATGACCTCGGCCTGCTGCATCGGCGCCTGCTCGACGGCCATTCCTGGGTGGAGGCCTGCTGGATGGCGATGCCGGTGACCTCGTGGCAGGGGGTCGTGCTCGGCGATCCGCTTTACCGGCCGTTCAAGCACCTGTCCGGAACCGGCAAGCTGACGAAAGAAGACAGGGACTACCGCGCCTTGCGCGCCGCAATGCTCAAGTGGCCGGACAATCCGGCGGAGCGCCGCACCCAGCTCGACCGCGCCGCCCAGCGTCTCAACAGCGGCAAAATTTCCGAGGCGGTGGGTCTCGAACTCCTCGAACAAGGCCTCACCGCCGAAGCCGCCATGCGCTTCCGCAGCGCCAAGGCCATGTTCGTGCGCACCGAGGACAAGTTGCGCCAGGACCTCCACCTCATCGCCATGGACCGCCGCGCCGGACGCAAGGAACTCGCCCTGCGCGCCCTGCGCGAAGCGCAGGCGGGTTACGGGCCGATCCCCGCGGCAGAGTCGCTCGCGGCGTGGATCCTGATCCTCGATCCACCGCCGCCACCGCCACCCGCCACTGCGCCGGCGGATAAACCATGACGCCCGCCCGATACCCGAGATGACTTACGAGTTTTTGTTAGAATCGGTCTGGCATCCGCCGCTCTGCTTCGCGGAAACCTCCGCCACGCCCCTGCCCTCGGAACTGGAGCTCCAGGCGCTGTGGTTCGCGGGAGCCTTCGGCCGCGACTTCCGCACGACCTGCGGAAAATCCGTTAGAATCATCCAGTTCGGCGAGTGGAACCGCGGCGCGGGACCGGATTTCATCCGGACCGCGGTGGAGATCGACGGTGAACCGCACGGCGGCCCGCTGGAACTCGACCCCGATGCCGCCGCATGGGAGGCGCACGGCCATGCCGTCAACCCGGCCTTCCGCGATGTCGTGCTGCATGTGGTTTTCCAGTCGCTCAACCGCGGGCATTTCACCCGCACCTGCGAGCATCGCGAGGTGCCGCAGGTGCTCATCAGCGAGATGCAGTTGGCCGACGCGCTCAACCGGCCGCAGCGCGAGGTGGCCATCGCCCACCCCGGCCGCTGCGTCTATCCGCTCAAGCATCTGTCAACTGGCGCGGTTTCCAGCCTGCTCGATGAGGCGGCGGTCTATCGCGCGAATCTCAAGGCGGCGCGCTGGTTGAAAACCGAGGACGTGCACGGCCGCGATGCGGCGCTGTTTCAAGCCACCGCCGAGACACTCGGCTACCGCGGCAACGCGCTGGCCATGCGCCTGCTCGCCCAGCGCGCGCCGCTCGCCCTGCTCAAAACCGAGGGCGATGCCGCCGAGGCCGTGCTTTTCGGCACCGCCGGCTTTCTCTCGCCGGATCTCCACGAGCAGGCGCCGCCCGAAACCCGCGAATACCTGCGCGGCCTGTGGGACGCCTGGTGGAAAAGCCGCGCCCGCTTCGAGGCCGACGGCCACCGCGCGATCCCGTGGAAAACCCACGGCCAGCGCCCCGCCAACCATCCGCACCGGCGGGTTGGCGCATTGGCCTCGCTGGTCAGCGTCTGGCCGCAATACCGCCGGCTCGCTTTGGCGAAACCCTTCGCCTTCAAACCGCTCGCCGATTTCCTGCACCAGCTCGGGCATCCGTTCTGGCCGCACCACCACACGCTCACCTCGGTTGCCTCGCCGACCCGCATCTCGCTCTTCGGCCGCTCGCAGGCGCTCGAACTCGCCGCCAACCACCTCGTGCCGCTCGCCCTCCACGAGCAGCGCGTCACTTTCCCCGCCTATCGCAAGCTCCGCCACTCCGCCGCCAACGACAAGGTGAGGCGCTGCGCCATCCGGCTCTTCGGATCCTCCAAGGCCGCCGAACCGTGGACCCGCCGCATCTGTCACCAACAGGCGCTGATGCAGGTCTATCAGGATTTCTGCCTTGAGGATTTCACCGATTGCAACGACTGCCCCTTCCCCGAACAACTGCTCCAGTGGAAATGACCATCACCCTCAACGGCGCGCCGCATCCGCTGCCGCGGGAAACCACCGTCGGGCGGCTCCTGGAATCCCTCGGCCTCGCCGGCAAACCGGTGGTCGTCGAACTCGACGGACAGGCCGTTTTCCCCCGCGACCACGCGCAAACCGCCGTCATTCCCGGCGCGCGCGTCGAAATCGTCACCCTTGCCGCAGGCGGCTGAAGCTCCCGGACAATTCGCCCAAACCGGGAATTTTTCCCGAATCCCATCGTCCGCCCGCGTCTTGCGCAAATCCGGCGTAGCTCAGCGGCAGAGCGGGTGACTGTTAATCACTAGGTCGTTGGTTCGATCCCAACCGCCGGAGCCATTTGGAGTCAGTCGATTATGACTGCGGAATTAGGCGGGCCAAGTCTCCGTAGACACAAACCGCAGACACTTTGCCGCATCGTGTTTTTGCAGGGGCAATCCCAGACAGGCTCAATACCCCCAGCTCTCGTGCCGGACAGGCAGGCGGTTGAGGGTTTCCCGGTGGGAGCACCATTTGGGGAGATGCTGGTCCATGAGGGCCTGGAAGCGGGCGTTGTGGGTGGGTTCGAGCAAGTGCATGAGTTCGTGGATCACGATGTATTCGAGGCACTCGGGGGGCTTTTTGGCGAGGTCGGTGTTGAGGCGGATGCTGTGGGTTGATGGGTTGCAACTTCCCCACTTGGTTTTCATGCGCTGGACGAAGACACGGTCCGCTTTCACGCCGAGACGTTTTTGCCAGCGTTCGAGCATTGGGGAAACGGCTTCGCGGATTAGGTGGCGATACCATTCCTCCACGAGTGCCCGGCATTTCTCCCGGCTGGTTCCGGGCCGCACCTGGAGGATCATGCGCTTGTGGCGGAGCTGGATGGTTGGCGGGGCGTCCGCCTCGGCGTATCCAACCGAGCTTGGTGATGGCGAAGACGCGGATGCTGTCCAAACTCATGTGCGACGGCGCGGCGATGGTCACGCGGCCGGTGGGCGGGTGGACGCTGAGGTGGACGTTCTTGATGTCCTTGCGCACCACGTCCACGGGCATTTCACCGAGCTGGATCTGCTGGGAGGGCATCAGTATTCGGTTTGGGCGATGATCACGGGGAAGATGCGTTCCACTTCATCCTCGTCGTAGTCGAGCACGGGCAGCAACGCCTGTTTGATGAGGTTCTCCTTGGCGACATTGCCGCGCCAATTGTCGGGGCGCGAGTTCCGGACTGTTTCATTGATCGCCAGTGCCAGCTTGACCCGCGGGTCCACATCCACGTTGCGCACTTCCGCAGTCTCTCCTGGTTCCGGGAGATTGCTGTAGAGCGCCCGCTTCGCCGGTGTGTCGAGTTCCGTGGGAGTGTCCGCAAAGGTTCCTTTTTGCACTGGCCTGATGACGTCATCGGCGATCCGCTTGAGGAATTTCTCGTAACTGATGCGCTTTGCCTTCAGGTCGTCGAGGATCTCCTTCAAGAGTGCGGACATCTGGTCATAGAAAGCCGGATCATTGAGGTGCTCCTTGATGATCTTGCTGCGGACGTTGTTGGCGATGGTCTCGGCGACGGCATCCTTGCTCTTGCGCATCGCGCCAGGCATTTGGGCGATAGCTTCTGCGAGTCCGCTGCGCTCGATCACTTCCAGCAAACCCATGTCATCGAAGGCGGAAATCTTCCTGGGATCGCGGGCCTCGATGTAGGTGTCGATGAGGTGGCGCATGTCGACCTCGTAGGCCTTGAGGTCGATGGTCTCACCGCTGGCGAGGCGGATGAGTTCCCGCAGATCGACCGCGCGTGTGACATCGGCCTTGATCTTGGTGATCTGGGGCGCGCTGTAGCCCGCATGGGGCATGTCGTCGGCGATGTTGGCATAGGCGCGTAGCAGGGCGGCGACGGCCTTGTAGAGCGCGAAACGCTGGTGCTCACGGGCCTTGAGGTCTTCCGGGATTTCCACGTTGCCGCAGAAGTAGTGGATGTGGGCGAGTTGCCGGTCGGGCTGGACGGCGGGAGGTTCCACCGGAGCGCAGAGCAGCTCCACGGTTTCCAGCGCCTGATCGAGACGCTCGCGGCCTTTCTTGAGGCGATCCTGCATGAGGACATCGGGCGATGCGCCGCCCGCGCTGTCGTCGAGCTCGGCGGAATAGACCTGGAGCGCGCCGGTGCCCTTCTCGTTGACCAGTTTCTTGAACAGATCCTTGTAGTCCACGATGTAGCCGAATGGCTTGTCGTCGCCGTCGAGGCGGTTGGTGCGGCAGATGGCTTGGAACAGGCCATGGTCCTGCATCGACTTGTCGATGTAGAGGTAGGTGCAGCTGGGCGCGTCGAAACCGGTGAGCAGTTTGTCCACCACGATGAGCAGCCGCATGTTGGCCGGCTGCTTGATGAACAGGCGCTTGGCCTCGTCCTCGTAGGTTTCGGTATTGGAC
>JALOUA010000049.1 GCA_025457625.1 Akkermansiaceae bacterium | reverse complement strand
ATGATGCCCGACAGGATCTCCAGCAGGCGGTAGTTCTTGTGCTTGCCGACGAGCGCCATGCCCAGCGAGATCACGCCGCTGACCAGGATGAAGATCGCGAGAAATCTAACAAGCATGGCGGTGAACAGCACCGGCAGCGACATGGCGGCGAAGCCGACGAGGAAGAAGAGGATGCCGCTTATGATGAGTAAAGTGCGGCTTTGTTGCATTGGATGGGTCTGCTCGCTCATGAGGATGGTGTGTTCTTTTGTTGTTTGTTTTGGAGAGTATGGGCCAACCGCCGGACTGCCCGTTGGTTCTCACCGGTAGGCGGCGGACGTTGCGGCGAAGATGGTCACCGGCGAGAGACGGTCCTGGCGCCTGGCGCCGGGCAGTTGTCCGTATTGGTTGGAGCCCGTTCCCCAGACCGAGCCGTCGTTGCCCAGGATCAAACTGAATTCCCCGCCGGCGGATGCGGAATCCACATCTTTGAAAACCGCCTGCGGTGTCCTGATGTCCTGCCTGCGTCCGCCGCCCAACTGGCCGTTGTTGCCCGCACCGGCACCCATCAGCGTGCCATTCCGCAGCACGAACAGGGTGTGGATTTTCCCGGCGGAAATTTCAGTCACGTTTCCGGCGACTTGTGCAAAGGTGCTGAGATCGCGCCGGCCGGCATTGCCCAACTGGCCATGCCAGTTCTTGCCGGTGGCCCAGAGCGTGCCATCGGTGCGCAGCGCCAGACTGTGCCCGGCACCCGCCGAGATCGCGCGCACTTGGGACATGACTTCCACGGGGGTCGTCGTCCGCCTTGACCGCAGGACGCCGAGCTGGCCGTAACCGCCGTCTCCCATGGCGTAAAGCCGTCCGTCGCGGGTGAGAAACAGCGAATGGTCATTGCCTGCGGCGGCCGCCCGGACACCATCGGCAATTTTGACCGGACGGCTGCGGTTCCGCGTGGAGCCATCGCCAAGCTGGCCATCGGTATTGCGACCCACGGCCCACAGGCTGCCGCCCCTTGTGACGAAAAGAGTGTGGCCATAGCCCGCGGCCATCGATTGCACATCCTCCGCGATGCGCACTGCGGTCCGGCGGTGGCGCGAGCCGCCGTCGCCGAGCTGGCCCCAGCCATTGTGACCGGTTCCCCAAAGGCTGCCATCGCGTTTCAAAATGAGCGTGTGATAGGAACCGGCGGCCACGGCGGCCACTCCGGTGTCGATCCGGACCGCGCTGGTGCGGTCGCGCGAACCGCCATCCCCGAGTTGGCCCGCGTTGTTGCGGCCGGATGCCCACAAGGTTCCGTTTTTCTCCAGAAACAGGCTGTGGAATGCCCCGGCCTCGACCGCGCTGACATTCACCGGGGCATCCGAAACACGTTGTGCGGCCGCTGTGCCTGTTGCGCCGAAGAGCAGGCAGGAAACCGCGATGCCAGGAAGCCACGCGCCGGAAACAGCCGTCTGGCGGAGTGCGCATGCGAGCGCTGGAAATTTGAAAAACCGTCCTGAAATCATCTCCGACCGAATCTAATCGACCCGCTCTCGCCCTGTAAACCGCATTCTTTTCCCGATCTCCCACTGCCGCCCCGGGCAGCACAATGGCTTCATCGTGGGTTTTTGGAATCAAAATGCCGAACACTCGCCGGGGAATTTTTTCCGCTGGTTGGGGAACCCGTCCCATCCAAGCCATGCCGCCGGACTGTTAGAGACGAGCGATCGGGTAACTCCGCCCCCTGATGCGGGCCTGCCTTTAGAATCTCAGACGACGGATTCCAGGCTTGTTGCTTGCGGGGCGCCTGGAATCCTCCTGCACATTGTCGTGGCCGCATGACTTCCAATGACTTGAGTTTTCCGCATGCACCCTGAGGCGAGTCAAGCCGGGCCGCCAGGGGGATGCCACCTCAGAGACGACCGGGAAACGTCATTTGTTGTCAGCGAAGAGCGCTCTTTTTTCGTTTGGAGCCGGCTGTCCCGTGCCCTATGGTGCCGCCCCCCGGACGGGAAATCATGTCGATCCAAGGAAAACAACTGGCGGTGGCCTGTGCGAAAGCGGCCGATGAAACCAAGGCGGAGAACATCCGCATCTGGGACATGCGCGGACTCTCCAACCTCACCGACTTCATGGTGGTTTGCTCCGGCACCTCCATGCCACAGTTGCGCGCCATCCTGCGTGACGTCGCCGGAAAGGTCGAGGAGGAGCACGGCGTCAAAACCACGCACGCCGAAGGCAAGGCCGACACCCGCTGGGTTGTGCTCGATTACATCGACGTGATGGTTCACGTCATGCACCAGGAGCTGCGCGACTACTACGGCCTCGAAGACCTCTGGAAGGACGCGAAGGAAGTCGTGTGGCAGGATTGATCCGGCGAAAACAACCTTCCGTCTGTCACTTCGATTGCCTTTCCCCGCGGGGAGCCTCGGTGAGTTTGTAAAGTCGCAGTGTGGACGGAGCAGGGAGGGGCGGCAGCCTCGGGCGGTCGTGATTGGCATCGAGGGTTTCCCATTGCAGCAGATAGCGCACACCCGGCGTGCCGCAGGTTCCCAAATCGGCCGCATGCCGGATCCGCATGCCGGGGTGGTCGCTGTCGGTTTTCCCGATCCCGCGCGGCAGCCCGGCAAGGGCCGGCACCGGCTTCTCCAACAAATCCAGCGTCAGCGCGTGGAATGACAGCGAGCCCGCTCCGTAGTCCTTGTGGTTGTAGCTGACGGTGAATGCATCGGGGCCCGTTTGTTCAATATCGCCGATGCTGATGCCGATGAATGGCATCGACCCGCCGCCATCGAAGGGGACCGGTTGTTTCCATGTGGTTAACGCGCGGTGCCGCCATTTTCCGCCTTCCTGACGGGCGGCGTGGATCTGCATGTTGCCGTCCTTGTCGGATTTGTGATAGACAAAAACAGGTTGGTTTCCGGAATCAAACCGCATGCGGTGGCCGCCATTGATGATGCCGCCGCCGGGCGGAATGGGATCGATCACCGGCGCGGCTTGATCGAAACGAATCGGCAGCTCGATTTTTTCGCCGAAGGCGGATTCCCAATGGATGAGGTCCCGGCTGCGGGCGTATGAGAGATGGCTGTTGGTGGCGCAATCGGGCGTGTCCCGCCAGACCCAGTGGACGTGAAACCAGCCATCCGGGCCCCGGACGGGTCCGGCGGGATAGGCATTGCGTTTCCCCTCACCATCGAACAGCGGGGTTTCGAGCAGGCGCGACCACGTTTGGGTCTCCGTGTCGTAGCAGTTGTAAAGATTGATTCCATTGCCCGAACCGCCGTGGCGGTAGGTGAAGACCAGGCGTCCGTCGCGGTTTTCGAGGAAACGGGGATAAGTGACGCGGTCCTCGAGTTGGCCGGTCATGTCCGCGGGGCGGAGACTGGTGATGTCGCCGGGCCTTGCAGTCCGGAAATAGGTGAGCGGAACGCAATGCATGTTGCCCGCAACGTGGAGGTGGCCCGCGCGATCCACGGCCATGGTGACGTAGTTGTGCGAGTCCCAGGCGATTTTGGATGGCAGCGTCTGATAGATCCACCCGGTGGAATCCAACCGCCGGGCGGCCACCGTCATGTTGCGCTCCGCATCATAATACGCGACGTATTGGCGTTCGGGCGTGGTGAGCAGGCTGAAGCCGACGGGGAATCCGGAGGGAACTTTTGAGATTTCGATCGTTTCGGAAACGACGGATTCCAACGGACCGGCGCATGCGGCGGCGACGCTGGCGATCAGGCATGTCCAGATCCTCATGGATCCTGATACGCGGGCCGTGCCCGGGTTCTTGCGTGAGGATCAGGCCGCATCGGACCCAGACCGTTGTCGCTCAAAGCGGCCGCAGCAGGTATCCCGCCACCCAGCCTTCCTCGCCGCGGTCGTTGCGGCACCAATGCCAGCCGTGGATCTGGCGCAGCGATTTGAGATGATCGCCCCGGCGGATCGTCAGCACCGCGGGATTGAATCCGCATGTTGCCGTGAACCGGCCGTCGCCCAGCGGCTTGAGGATTTCCTCCGGCACATAACCGTCGTTGCCCGCCGCATCCGTCGCCCACACCCAGCCCGGCCATGCGCGGTCCGCGGGACCGACGCGCACCTCGTCGCCCGGGTTGAGACAAATCGGATCGCTGTCTTTTTCCTCGTAGTCGGAGTTTGCAATGAAGGCGCTCATGTCGGGCGGGAGGAAAGCAGGTTCGCACGGGAAACCGAAGCGTGAATTCGGGTTTCATCATCGCAGCACGAAGTCCACGGAAGTAAACACTTTGCCGTTGAGCCGCGGCTCGAAGCGGTGGATGCCGGGATGATAGACGCGGGTGGTGACGGGTTTGAAGGAATGGCGGCCGGAGATTTCCCAGACCTCGCCGGGCGCGAGTTCGCGGATGCGGCCTTTGAAGACTTTCGGGCTGAGGCTGCCGTTGGCCTTGCGATGGTGGATGGCGTAGTCGAACATCACTTTCAACGGTTTGCGCGCGGCATTGCGCAGGATCATGCGATAGCCGAGGCTGCCGCCGGTTTTCACCTTCCTTTGCGCGAGTTCCATCACGTCGAGCTTCAATGCCTTGGCCGCGCCATAGCCGTGAAATTCCAGAGCTTTGGCATGCCCGGCCTTGAGCAGCGTGCGGCAGGCGTGGCGCGCCAGCTTTTCCAGGCGCGGATCGCCCGGATTCGCGGCGCGCCAGCGGCCGAGCGTGGCGATCACCAGCGAGGGATGGTGTTTGCTGAAATCGTTGAGATGGTTGGCCACGGAGAGCCGCACGCAGTCGCTGGGATCACGGTGGAGTTTTTCCAGAAGCGCGAGCGTCGGATGCGGCGGCTCAAGCAGTTCCGTTAGGTTGCCGCCCCATGGCAGCAGCGGCCGGCTGCCTTCGGAAACGAGGCGGCGCACGTGTTCGTCCGGATGCCCGCACCAGGCGTGGAGTTGCTTCAGCGTGCGCTGCGGATGTTCCCGCAGGAAGGGCCTGATGGCGAACTCGCCGGTGAAGCGTTGTGTCATCTCGCGCAGCGCGGACATCGCTTGATCGAAGTGCGGCAGTCCGCGGCGGGCCACGATTTCGGTCAGCGGCCAGACAAGGAATCCGCGCAGGCCGCCGGTGTCGCTGTCATCCGTGGCGAGGCTTGCCACGAGAATCCGGAACACCTCCGGCGGATGCGCGGGCAGGCAGGCCTCAATGCGGTCCGCGATGTGGTGCATGCGTTGTTTCAGTTCCAGTGGGTCGAGCGCGCTTGCCAGCCCTTTGTTGAACCTCGCCACCGGAAACGCCGGGTGGACCCGTTTCAACGCCTCGCCAATGCGGCGGACCCTGACATGTGCAAACTCGTTCTTGAAAGGCTCCATGCGCGGACCATCGATAATCCGTGATGGGAAACTTTCCAGCCGGATTTCCATGTTGTAAGAACATCGCGGCCCACGAAGTATCCGCATGGATGAAAACGCGGACTTTGACGGCCACCTTCCTCGCCAGCCTCCTCGTCATGAGTGCCTTCGCCCAAGCCGAAACCAAGGAGGAATTCGACCAGCGCATGGCGTGGTTCCGCGAGGCCCGCTTCGGCATGTTCATCCACTGGGGCCTCTACTCGGTGCCCGCCGGCGAATGGAAGGGAGGGAAGGTCAAGGGCCTCGCCGAGTGGATCCAGTCCGGGGCGCAAATCCCGGTGGCCGATTACACGCCGCTCAAGGACCGGTTCAACCCGGTGAAATACGATGCCGACGCCTGGGTGCGCCTCGCCAAGGACGCGGGCATGAAATACATCGTCATCACCAGCAAGCATCACGATGGTTTCTGCCTCTGGGATTCCAAGCAAACCGACTGGGATATCGGCTCCACTCCCTACAAGAAGGACCTGCTCAAGCCGCTGGCCGATGCCTGTGAGAAACACGGCATCAAGCTTTGTTTCTACCATTCCATCATGGACTGGCACCACCCCGACTGGGGGACCAAAAAACCGTGGCGCGGCAATGCGGAAAATCCCGCGCCGGACATGGACAGGTTCACCGCTTATCTCAAGGCACAGCTCGACGAATTGCTCACCGGCTATGGCGACATCGGCATCCTTTGGTTCGACGGCGAGTGGGAGGACGCGTGGACGCACGAACGCGGCAAGGACCTCTATGCATGGCTGCGCCGGAAGAACCCCAAACTCATCATCAACAACCGCGTGGACAAGGGCCGCAAAGGCATGGAGGGCATGAGCAAGGACTCCAAATACGCCGGCGATTACGGCACGCCGGAACAACAGATCCCCGCCAACGGGCTGCCCGGATTCGATTGGGAATCGTGCATGACCCTCAACGGCACCTGGGGCTTTTCCAAATTTGATGAGAAATGGAAATCCGCCGGAAACCTGCTCCAAAACCTCATCGACATCGCCTCCAAGGGCGGCAACTACCTGCTCATCGTCGGTCCCACGGCCGAAGGTGAAATCCCCGCCGCCAGCATCGAGCGGCTGCAGGCCATCGGCGCGTGGATGAAGACGAACGCCGAGTCCATCCACGGCACGCGGGCCAGCCCGTTCCCGACAGCCCCGTCGTGGGGCCGCTGCACCAGCCGCAAGCTGGCCGATGGCAAAACCCGCCTCTATCTTCACGTCTTCGACTGGCCTGCCGACCGATTGCTTGTGGTCAAGGGTCTTGAAGGGAAAACCGGCTCCGCCTTCCTGCTCGCCGATCCCTCGCGCAAACTCGAAGTGCAACCCCATGCCGATGGCTTGCGGATTCAATTGCCCGCCACCGCGCCGGATGCCATATCGTCGGTCGTGGTGCTGGATCAGGACTGAATCACCACACCGGAAACCGCTGCCGATCTAACGGCGGTGTCCGATCATTCCGGCCATCGACAAGGTCATCAGCTTGCGCGCCGGAGGAATCCGCATGCTCACCGCGAAGAGTGATTTCCTCAGCGGCGCCAGCCATTCATGGTCGGATTGGAACCATGGAGTCAGCCAGCGGGTGGCGAACTGATAGTATCCCAGCGCCAGCCGGCGGCGGTATTGATAATGGCGCAGCGCCCTGTGGGGCGGATGATGAGCCAGGCATTCGGCGAGGCATGCGGCATCCGCCAGCGCGAGGTTGACCCCTTGCCCGAGTTGCGGGCTCATCGCGTGGCCCGCATCACCGAGCGCGACGATCCCCTCGTCATGCCAGCGGCGCATCCGCACGTCGCCGTAGCGCGCGGTCATGACCTGGCTCCAGTCATGGATTTGGCCGAGCAACACCTCCGCTTTCGGACAGAGGCTGAGGATTTCCGATTTCCAATCGTCGAGCGGTCGCCGCCGCCATGCTTCATCATCCGCAAGCCGGATGCTCCAGAACAGGCTGACGAGCGGTTCGCCGCAGTCCAGGTCACGGCCCGTGGCGAGAAATCCGCCGAGACGCCGGGTGCCGTCCACCACCTGATAGAGTTCGTTTTCCGGAAACACGCCGCGGTTTGCGCCGATGAACCAATGCGCGCCCCACGGGTAGCCGCGGTCCACGCCACCGCCGCGGATTTGGCGGCGGTGTCTGGAGCGCGCGCCGTCGGCCAGCACGATGAGGTCGAAGCCATCGATCTCGTCTCCGGCGGAGGTGCCGAGCGCCCATTTGGCGTTGTTGCGGCGCAGCGTGGTGATTTCGTGCCCCCAGCGCAGGTCCACACGGCTTGCCGCCATTTCACGAATCAAGTAATGCATCAGAACAGGCCGGTGCAGGCCCGCGCCGAAGAGGTCGCCGCCCAGTTCGTGATAGTTGAGCTTTAGCAGTGTGCTTGCGTCCGCATCGAGCACGTGCAGGCACTCGACTTTTGCGGCGTGGTTGAGAACTTCATCCAGGATTCCGATCCCGCGCAGCACGTGCATGCCCGAGGGTTGCAGCAGGAAACCCGCGCCCACCGCGCGGCATTCGGCCGCGCGCTCGAAGACCGTGACATCATGTCCCTGGCGGCGCAACAGGATGGCGGCGGCCGGTCCGGCGGTGCCGCATCCCACAATGCCGATTTTGAGGGGTTGCGGATTCATGGGATCATTCACGGTTTCACCAGAGCCCGTATTTTCCGGTGGCCATGATGTGGAGGCCCATCAGCAAGTTGGCGACGGCGTGCATGATCACGCATGCGCCGAGGTTCTTGCTCCAGACGGCGAGCAGATATGTGAGACTGCCATAAACAAAGGCCCCGGCGTAATCCGTGGGTGAGTGGGCCAGCATGAAGAGACCGGTGACGATGAGATAGGATTTCCATGTCGCCCTGCCGAACGGTTGCCGCCAGTAGTCGCCCTCCCAGTCGCAGACATAGCGCATGAGGAACCCGCGCCAGAAGATTTCCTCGACGAGCGCCACGACCACGACCGCGCGCAGGAATCGCAGCATGACGGTGGTCCACCATGCGGCGGGGTTTTGGAAGACCGAGGGATCAAATCCATCGGCGCGCGCATCCACTCCGAGGTATTTGAGGATGCCGGTTGTCTTGCCGGTGAGGCCGAGCCAGTCATAGGCCATGGCGGGCAGCAACCAGAAGGCGATGCCGATGGCGCCGAACGGAATCGCGATGAGGCACCACTTCCACGACCAGTTGAATGAAATATCGCGCCAGTAATAGGCGACACAGCCCAGCGCGGCGAAGGTCTGGAGCGGATAGATGAAATATGCCGGGTTCTGCCGCCACCACGGCGCTTCCGGGTGGTCCCAGCCGATCGCGGCATTGGCCAGCTCCAATGCCAGCATGAAGCCCATGAACACCGCGAAGGGCACCACGTGCGCGCGGGTCAGACGTGCGGGACCGGCAGTCGTGGAGTGCCCGCTCATTGCCATCAGAGTCTGCCGACGAAACGCTGCATGCGGTCGGTGGCGGTGCGGATGTCCTCGAAGGCGGTGGCATAACAGCAGCGCAGGAAACCCTCGCCGGATGTTCCGAAGGCGCTGCCCGGCACGCAGGCGACGTTTTCCTGCTCCAATAGTTTCATGGCGAATTCCTTGCTGGATAGGCCGGTGCCGCGGATGTCGGGAAAGACATAGAACGCGCCGCCGGGCGTGTGGCAGTCGAGGCCGGTCTCGTTGAGGCGGCGGACGAGGAAATCGCGGCGCTGGTGATAACTGTTGCGCATTTCCACCATTGCGGAGTGGCCGTGCTCCAGCGCCTCGATCGCCGCGTTCTGGCTCATGATCGGCGCGCAGAGCATCGCGTATTGGTGGATTTTCATCATCGCCTCGATGAATGGCTGGGGCGCGCAGGCATAACCGAGGCGGAAGCCGGTCATGGCGAAGGCTTTGGAAAATCCGTGCAGCAGGATCGTGCGCTCGCGCATGCCGGGCAGCGCGGCGATCGAGACATGGGCTTCGTCATCATAGCGGAGTTCGCTGTAGATTTCATCGGTGAGCACGATGAGGTCGTGTTCGATGGCGAGTTTCGCGATGCCTTCGAGATCCCCGCGGGACGCGCAGGCCCCGGTGGGATTGGTGGGGAAGTTGAGCATGATCAGCCGCGTCTTGGGCGTGATGGCCGCCGCGAGGGCTTCCGGCTTGAGTGAGAAACCATGTTCCTTGGTGGTGACCACCGGCACCGGCACCGCATGGGCCAGCACGATGCTGGGAGAGTAGGAGACATAACACGGTTCGTGATAGATCACCTCGTCGCCGGGATCGAGCAGCGCGCGCAGGGCGATGTCGATGGCTTCGGAAACGCCGACGGTGACCAGCACTTCGCCTGCGGGGTCGTAGGGCACGCCGAAGAAACCATCGACGTAGCGGGCGATGGATTTGCGCAGCGAGAGCAGGCCGAGATTGGAGGTGTAGGTCGTCTGGCCTTTTTCCAGCGAATAAATGGCCGCCTCGCGGATGTTCCATGGCGTGACGAAATCCGGCTCGCCGACGCCGAGCGAGATCACATCGTCGCGGCCCTGCACGAGTTCGAAAAAGTCGCGGATGCCCGAGCGCGGGATCGAGGCGACGTTGCGGGCGATTTTCGCGGAATAGTCCATGGGTGGGCCGCCACGCGGCGGGCGCGGAATCTCACCCGGAGGAATGGCCCGCGTCAATGCCGGGCTTGACCTGTCGCGCCCGGCCCGGCATCCCTCGCGTGATGGTCGGAACGCGGAAAATCGGTTTGTTCGGCGGCACTTTTGATCCGGTGCACCGCGGCCACCTCCATCTGGCGGATCGCGCGCGGCAGGAACTCGGTCTGGATGAGGTCCGTTTCCTGCCATGCCGGATTTCCCCGCACAAGCAGGCAAGCCGGCCGACATCCGCCGCCGACCGGCTGCAAATGCTCCGGCTCGCCACCTCCGCTCTGCCATGGGCGGTGGTGGATGATTGGGAGACGCTCCGCGAGGGGCCGTCGTTTTCCTATCAGACTGCGGAGGCGATGGCGCGCGCCTTTCCGGGCTGCCGCCTGTTCTGGATCATGGGCACCGATCAATGGAACGCCCTTGACTCATGGACCGAACCCGGCCGGCTGGCGGCCTGTGTGGAATTCGTGGTCTTCTCGCGCGGGGAGCGTCCGGAGGAGCGGGCGGGTTGCCGGATGCATGCGCTTGCAGGAGGCCATCCCGCATCCGCCACGGCGATCCGGGATGCCGTGGCGCGCGGGGAAACCGATCATCCGTGGCTGACTCCGGAGGTCAGCCGGTGGATTCGCGACCACCGGCTCTATCAGAATACTCAATAATAACCGCAGTGATTTCCGGGGTAGGGCCGGTAATAGCCACCGTATCCGCGATAGTGACGATGGCCGCCGTTGTTGTTGGCGATGGCGTAGCCGACAAGGCCTGCGGCGGCCACCCCGGCGACGGCGAGTCCGGGATCGACGGATTGCACCGGACGTCCGGCCGAGTCGTAGGTGGTCATGCAACTCGTGCCGAATGTGCAGGCAAGCAGCAGCAGGCAGAGGGTGGCCCAACGCGAAATCATTTGATGCGTTTTCATGTCCATAGAGACGTGTCGGACGCTCCGATATTCAATCGGATAGGGGCGGATTTTTTCCGCAGCCGCAATTGTGTCCGCATCCGGGCTTGCGGCGCGGCCGGGCGAGGCGGACGAGGAAGACCGTGAGCGTGAGCACCACGATTGCGACAGCGGTGTGGGTTTGCCAATCCATGATTTCAGAAGCCGAGGAGTGTGCCGGTTTGGTAAACGACCAGCGAGGCAACGTAGGCGAAGCCGCACATGAAGGCAAATTGTCCGAGCGCCCATTTCCATGAGCCGGCTTCCCTGGCGACCACCGCCGAGGTCGGCAGGCATTGCAGGGCGTAGATGTAAAACACCAGCAGCGAGATCATCGCCAGCGGCGAGAACAAGGGCCTGCCATCCGGCCATTGGGCGGCGGCGAGGCGCTCGCGCAGTGTTTCGCGCGTCTGTTCCTCGTCGTCCGTTTCCTCGACGCGGAACAACACGGCCATTGAGGAAACGAAGACCTCGCGCGCGGCGAAGGATGTCAGGATGGCGGTGCCCACCCGGCCGTCGAAACCGAGCGGTTTGACCACCGGTTCGATGACCGCGCCGATCCGGCCCATGGCGCTGTGGGCGAGCGCCTCCGCCTCGTCGTCACCCTCCGTCTTGGGATAAGTGCCCAGCGCCCAGAGCAGGATCGAGAGCCCGAGGATGATGGTGCCGGCCTTGACCACGAACGCGCGGCCGCGTTCGTGGACGTGGCGGAAGATATAAGCCCACTGCGGCGCGCGGTAGGGCGGCAGTTCCAACAAAAAGTGGTGGGGACCCGTGTCCGGCCCGAGTTTGCGGCGCAGCAGGCGGGCGGTGATGAAGGCCGTGAGCGTGCCGAGCGTGTAGATGGCGAACAGGACGAGCGCCTGTTTCCACGTGCCTTCATCCTCGTGAAGCAGCAGCGGGACGAGGAGGAAATAGACCGGCAGGCGCGCCGAGCAGCTCATCCACGGCGCCACAAAAATGGTGACGAGCCGCTCCTTGGCGGAATCGATCGTGCGGGTGGCCATCACACCGGGGATGGCGCAGGCATAGGAGCTGAAGAGCGGCAGGAAGGCCTTGCCGCTGAGGCCGGCCCTGGCCATCACGCCATCCATCAGATAGGCGGCGCGGGCCATGTAGCCGGAGCTTTCCAGCAGCCCGATGAAGAAAAACAACAAAAGGATCTGTGGCAGGAAGATCAGCACTCCACCGACGCCGCCGAGCACGCCATCGATCAGCAGCGAACGCAGGTCGCCATCCGGCATAGCCGACTCGATCCAGCCGGCCACCAGCCCTTGGGCGCTCTCGATCCAGCCCATCGGAATCTGCGCGAAGGAGAAGATCGCCCAGAAAACCGCGAACATCGCCGTCAGGAAGACCGCCCAGCCGATCACCGGATGGAGCAGCCAGCGGTCGAGCCGGTCGGAGGTGGTGAGTTGGTGCGCGTCCGGCCGGCGTGCGGCGAGTTCGCAGAGCTTCCGGATGAACTCGCGGCGGGCGCTTTCGCCATCGTCGGTGCCGGGAATCCACTTGGCCTGCGGCGGGGTGGGGAAGGGGAAACGCAGCGCCTGTTTCAGCTCGATGACGCCCTTGCCGGCGTTGGCCTGCATCGGCACCACGGGGACGCCGAGTTCTTCGGAAAGTTTCGCCGGATCGAGCCGCAGTCCGGATTTTTCCGCCATGTCCACCATGTTGAGCGCGAGCACGGTGGGAATGCCCAGTTCGATGACCTGCAGGACGAGCTGCAGGTGCCGCTCGAGGTTGGAGGCGTCCGCCACGCAGACGATCAGGTCGGGTTTCACCTCGCCGGGCAGCTCGCCATGGAGTGCGGCCACCGCCACTTTTTCATCAGGCGATGTGGCGCGCAAGGCGTAGCAACCCGGCAGATCGAGCACCCGGAGTTTCTTGCCGTGCGGCGTATAAGTCTCGCCGGATTTCAACTCCACGGTCACTCCGGAATAGTTGGCCACCTTCTGGTTCGCGCCGGTCAACGCATTGAAAAGCGTGGTCTTGCCGGCGTTCGGATTGCCGATCAGCGCGATGGTCGCAGGGGTGTCGGGCGCGGACTGCATGACGCTTGCCGATTTTCAGCGCATCGGTGCGACCACCACCTGCTCCGCAAGCTCGCGGCTGATCGCCATCCGGGTGCCGCAGACCGAGCAGATCAGATTGCGGCCGCCGGCGAGCTTGCGCACCTGCAACTGCTCGCAAAATCCCATGTCGCGCAGCCGCTCACAGCCCGGGCCGCTCAGAAAACGAATACGCACGTCACAACCCACGCCGACCTGATTCAAGGTCATGGCGCTGTCGATTTCCAGCTCGGCGGCGATTGCGTGAGACATCGTGTGATCAGCATCCGCAATTGAGACTGGTTTGCAACAGGAAAAATCCGGAAATCTTCCGCCTTATCTGCCCTCGGCGATGCGTTCGGCGAGCATGTGCGGCAGGCCGGCGGCGAGGATTTTGTCCTGCGTGGTGGCGAGGTCGTATTCCACGCGGCGGAATTCGACGGATTTTTTCTCCACATCGTAGATGACGTAGCAGGCGCGCCAGTCGCCGTCCCGCGGCTGGCCCACCGAGCCGACGTTGATGAAGTATTTGGCGTTGTCTTCGATGATCAGTTTCTCCGCGGCCATCTCCTGGACGCGGTCGTTCTTGACGTAAATCCGCGGCACATGGGTGTGGCCGTGAAAGCAGAGGTGGGTGAACTGGTAGGAAAAGTTCGACATCGCGTCGAAGCGGTTGGTGACGTAGTTCCAGTGGGCCGGTTGGTCGAGCGTGCTGTGGACGACCGTGAAGTCGGACACCTGGCGGACCATGCGCAGACGGCGGAGCCACTGGCGCTGTTCATCGCCGAGTTGGCGTCTGGTCCATTCGAGGGCGGCGGCGGCCACCGGATTCATGTTGTCGAGCGAGTGAAGCCCGGACGCGTCCTCGTCATGGTTGCCCTTGACAGTGGGGCAGTCCATCGCGCGCACGCGCTCAAGGCAGGCTACGGGGTCGGCATTGTAGCCGACGATGTCACCCATGCAGACGTATTCGTTCACGTCTTGCTTCGCGGCATCTTCCAGCACGGCTTCGAGAGCCTCCAGATTGGCATGAATGTCACCGAAAAGAGCGATCCGCATGTACGACAGGTTTTGGCCGGAGTCTGGCGGCTCCGTCCGCGCTGTCGAGACGAAAGCGGTCGTCATGGTTCGCGAAAACGGTGGATGGTGCCATGCAGCGAGCGATTCACCTCGGAGCCGCCCGGGGAACGGATTTTCATTTCCAATTCATAGCAATCCGTTGGCTCGAGCGAGGGGATATCGAGCATGACGGAGCGGCCGTCCGGACCTGGCTTGGCGGCGGTGATTTCC
>JALOUA010000294.1 GCA_025457625.1 Akkermansiaceae bacterium | reverse complement strand
GACGCCCTCGATTTCGAGCGTCGCGTCCTGCGACAGCTTCAATCCTGCCCGTGCCGCCTTGAGCGCCGAATCGGGATCCTTCAAGGGCGCGCCCCAGACCGCGAGGATCGCGTCGCCAATGAACTTGATGACCACGCCGTCGTGCTCGAAGATATGCGCGGTTGTCCTTTCGAAGTATTCGTTCAGCGTGGCGACAATGCGTTCCGGATCTCCCACCCGCTCGCACATGTTGGTGAAGTTCGCGAGGTCGGTGAAAATCACCGCCGCTTCGACTTTTTCTCCGCCGGTTTTGATATTGAATCCCTCCACCGTCAGCATGTCGAGCATCTGCGGCGACACATATTTCGCGAAGGCGTCGCGGAGCTGGCGCTGTTCTTCGTCGAGCTGCACGCGAAACATGCGCTCGACATAAAACCGCGAGGTCCCGCCCCAGACCAGCGCCACCGGCACCTGCGCGAACGCGCTCACGCTCCATGGAAACCAGACGCCCTTGACGAATTGCGTCCAGGTTCCCGCGGCGGCAAACAGCAGCACCACGGACACCGCGGACACCACCGCATGCATCGGTCTCAGCAGCGTGAAGCCCGCGCCAAGCAGCACGCCGCCGATCACAATCATCCAGTGCTCGAACGGTCCGGCACTTCGAGTGATCCAGTTTCCATCCAAAAGGTTTGCGAGAGTCATCGCCTGAATCTCCACGCCGCTGGTCAGCGGCAAGTCGCCCCGCACGTCGATGCGTTTGTAAGGCGTCGCGAACAAGTCCTGACCCGCCGCGGCACCCACGATTCCGGGCTTGGCGCCCACGACGACAATCTTGTCGCGAAGCAGCCCCGAAGCATCCTCGTTCAACACGTCGCCGGCACTGATGGATGGCACCGCCGTGACCACTCCTTTCTTCTCTTCGCCGGGGTAGACCGGCCGGCCGATGTAGCGGATCCACCGTCTCGCGATGCGCTCGCCCTCCACCAAGGGTGTTCCCATCAAAACGGCCGCCTTCCATGTCATGGACGGCTCGTCCCGGGTCCCTGTCGTCAGCTCGCGCACGGTGAACTTCTTGTCGTGAACCAGCGCGACCAGGCCGAAGTCATCGGCCGCCGCGAGCAGTTCGTCGGTCGGGGGGATCAATTGTTCGCCGATCGCCCCGGCTTGCCGGATTTCCTTTCTGCCGCATGCCAGCACGACGTGCCGGGTGGTTTTTCCCGGGATTGGATTCCAGTCCTTGTCCACCCCGCGGAAACGGAGGATCGCTTCCGCGAACTCGCGGTCCACCGCGGGATCATCCCAGGGACGGTCGAAAATCAAATCATACACCACCGCCTTCGCGCCGGCTTCGCCGAGCTTGTCGAGCAGTTTCGCCTGCACCCGGCGGTCGAGAGTCTCGCCGTCGAGTTCGTCGAGATAGACGATCCGCACGTCCCGCACGGTTTCGCGCGGATTGAAGAGGAATGGAAAATCATAACTGAGATAAACCAGCGAACCGCCGATTTTCGAGAGCGCCAACTGGCCCGCAAGGCCCGTGAGCAGCGCGCCCGCAAGCGCGACAAGCACCCGCACCGTCCTCTCGCTCATCCGTTTCCCCTGTGACTTCTCGGTCGGCATCGTGCGGGATTGTTAGAAACTCATCCGCAGGCGGAGCACCGCGGTGCGGTCGCGCACGATCTCGTTGCGCGGGTTGAGCGGGCTGAGCTGGTAGTCCGTGCCGCCGATGTTGAGCACGCCGGCGGCGATCTCGGCCTGGTTGCGGTTGAAGCGGTATCCGGCAAGCGCGTTGAACTGCCAGAACGAGTCGCCGGAGCGCGTCAGGCCGCGCGCCGGATCGTCATCAAGGTCCTGATGATAGTAATTCGCCTCGATCCGCGCGAACAACCCGCTGGGCGAGTTCCAGTTCGCATTGAACATGATCTCGGTGAGCGTGGCCTCGTCGGTGAGGTCGGCGAAGGGCTGGCCGGCCAGCTCCGGCAGCGTGGATTGCAGTTCCGAGCGGGTGACGCGGATGCCCGTGCCGACCGAGAACTCATCGCCTAACAATTGGTTGAGCGTGAAGGTTCCCGTCTGTTCCTCGTATTCGAGACGCTCCGGCATGCCATCGGCGAAGAAGGCCGGCGTGGAGGGGAAAACACCCGCGCTGTAGCCGGTGAAGATGCCGCGCGTGCGGTCCACGTCCTGGCCGATGAAGTTGTAGGAAACGCCCCACCACGTGCGGGATGGCAGGCTGCCCTCCGCGCTGAATCCCAGGATTTCATATTCCGGCGTCTCGACCGATCCGGCGAGGGATTCGGAGATGACCGTGCGGTAGGCCTGGTTGAATCCGGCGATCTGCACGGGCTCCAGCCTCACGCTTTCATCGAAGGTCACGCCGCCGAGCCCTTCGGCATAGGCGCCGCGGAAGGTCACCCAGCGCGACGGCACATAAGTGAAGCCGAGTTTGCCGGAAAACCCGTCGTCGGTGCGCTGCTGGTCGTTGACGGGCGGATTGCGGAAGTTGTCGGGATGCTCGATGCGGTCCCACGCCAGGCCGCCGATGAGCGTGAGGTTCGGCAGGATGTTCCAGTAATCATATGCGTAAACGCTCATCCGTTCGAAATCGACCACGCTGTTCTGCATCACCGCGGGCGTCTCGAAGCCGCCGGTGAAGTTCGGACGACCCACGGACATGACCGTGTCGGTTTCAAACTCGCCGGTCTGGAAGCGCGCGCCGCCGATCAGCAGGTTGCGGTCGGTCTGATAGATGTGTTGGATTTCCGATGTGTAAACTTCGAAGCTGCGGCGCGTCTCGAAGTTGAACGGCTCGCCGGAGACGTTGAGGACATCACCCCGGCCGAGATACGGCTGGATCGCGCGCAGCAGATCACCCGAATAGACAAGCGACTCGCCGTCCGGCCCGACAGCCACCGAGGGAGGTGTCGCATTGTTGAGCGCGGGATCGGTGAACTCATCGACAAAGCCGTTGTTGGTGATGAATCCGGGACGCAGCCCGGCGGAATCGCGTTCGACCAGCAGCTGGGTGGAGTTGGGATTGCGCAGCACCTGGTCCGCGCTGAGGTATCCGCCGAGGAACAAGGTGTGGGATCCGGGTGCCCAGCGGTGGTTCCATCCGGCGAGCAGCAGGCCCGGCTGCTGGTCCTCGCCGAAGTCGAGGTCCGGTTCGAGCGGCCGGTTGTCGAAGGTCTCGAAATTGTCGCCATTGTTGGCGTTCTGCCACTTGCCGAGGAAATAGAAGATGTCATCCGGCGTGGGCTGCCATTTCAACTGTCCGTAAATCTCCTCCAGCTTGCCATCCGAGTTCGGACGGTCCAGATCGCCCTCGCGCAGATAGTAGTCCAGGCCATAACTGACATTCCCGTGATTGCCGAAGACCGAGGCCGTGGTGCGGGATTCGCCGTCGCTGCGCAGGTCGGTGAGGAAACTCGCGCCGATGCCGTCGGACTCGAGCATCTTGGAATATTCCTGCTGCGAGACAAACTGCGACAGCGGCCCGCCGCCGACGGGCGCGAGCAGGTTGGAGAGCAGCAGTTCGTTGAACCATGGTGTTTCGTAGCGCAGTTGGGTGCGTGTCGGATCGCGCAGCGCGTCGAACGAGTTGGCGAGGAACAGGTGGGCGGAGGGGTTGGTGTAATCACTCTCCACCGCGCGGGTGGCCTCGCGCACGGCGACGTCCCGCATGCCGGCGGCCTGATAGATGCTCGCCAGGTTCGCGCTGCGCACCGCGCGGTCCTGATCGAGCAGCAACTGCGAGCGGAAAACGCGGCGGTTGTCATTGAGCCGGACCGACTCACCCATGTCGCCGATCGCCTCGTTGATGCGGTTCTGCTGTTGCAGTTCCAGCGCCGAGTAAAGCAGCGGCGTCGGGTCGTTGGGATCGAGCTTGCGGGCGAAGTCGAGGTCCTTGCGGGCTTCGACCGGCTTGTTTTCCATGCTCAGCGCCTTGCCGAGGTAGCTGTGGAACATCGAAATCGTCGGCTCGACGGTGGCCGCCGTCTGCATGTCGGCGCGGCCGCCGGCAAGATCGCCGCGCCGGGTCTTGGTGAGGCCGAGGCCCAGCCAGCCGTTGCCGAACGAGCCATCGAGCCGCACGGCTTCCTCGAACGACGCGCGCGCGGCTTCAATCTGATTGTCCGCGCTCTGGATGAAGCCCTGCAAGGCATGGGCACGCGCATTGCGCGGGGTGAGCTCCAACCCGGATGCCAGCGCCGCGCGCGCCTCG
>JALOUA010000293.1 GCA_025457625.1 Akkermansiaceae bacterium | reverse complement strand
CGGCTGCCACCGCCGCAGTCGCGCGGACTCCGAATGGCAGCCGCGGGAGCAACAACACTCCCAGCGCCAGAGCCGCGGCGAGCACCATCACCAGATCCTCCACCCAATCCTCGAAGTATCCGATCGGGGCATCGCCCGAGAATTCCCGCAGGAGCTGGGCGGTGGCCAGCGCGTGCGCCCTGACCCCGCGCAGGGCTGGTTCACCGACAATTTTCACCTCGTCGTGGACTCCGAAGCCGGCATCCGTCCCGAAGATGACCACCTTTCCCCGGAGTTCCTTGAGCAACGGCTCGGGCGGCGTCTTGCCGGGGATCAGGTCCTCAATCGGGAGGCGGTAGACAGGGAAGGCATTGGACGCGTTCGCTATGGGTTTCAGCAGGGTCTCGTAACCATCCGCCGGATCACCTTTCTCATCCGTTAGCCAGTAGCCCCCAGCGGAGCCGGGCAGCGTTTCGCTGGAAAGCTTGTCCTCCAATGCCAATACCGCCTCCGGCCCGAGGCGTTTGCCCGCGTGCTTCAGGGCCAGCAGCGCCGGCAAGGAATACCTCTCTCCCACAATCAGCGGTAACCGGCGGATCATCCCGCCGATCGCGCCGTCGTTCTGGAAAAGCGGCGACGCGATTTGGTTATAATCCCACTCAGCCGGCAAGCCAGCCAGAAACGGAGGAGGATCAAAGGCATCCGCCGATCCCGTGCCCATCTCGACGCTCACCCACACAAGCCGCCCTTCGTTGTCGTCGTCCGCAAGCTTCATCAACTTCTTCCGCTGAGCGGTGGCTCCGGGCTCCCTCGGAATGTGGAAATCGCGCCGCAAGTCGATGCCGATCACCGTCGGTTCCGCCGCCAGCATCCACTCCAACGCACTCGCGAGAACGTCGTCCTTCAAAGGATACTCCTCGTCGGGCGGCTTCTGGATGGTCACAAGCACCACATCCATCTTATCCGGATGCCCGAGCTGCCAAGGCCATGTCAGCTCAATCGTCCAATCGTAGAGCGGCAGTTCGATCCAGTTGGCGAACCATTCGGATCGCCGCAGCTTTCCGACGGCGATCGTCACCGCGACCAGCAGGCAGATCGCTTGGCAAGCGAAAGAGCGGAGCCATCTGGCGAGGCGCTGGTTCATCATCGCCATTCCCCGATCAGGATAAAAGGAGCCCATAGCGACGGATGCGCGTTGGGATCCCGCTTGAGGAGTTCGAGCTGCGCTCCGCGCAGGGCCGCCGCCTTTCCGCCTGCCGCTTGATCCCGCAGCCGACGGTGGAAGTCCGACATCAGCTCCGCCGTCGTGCTATCTTCGACATACCAAAGGGACGCCACCACGCTGCGCACCCCGGCCTTCACCCCGGCCCCGGCCAGCCCCAGTGCCGCGCGGTCATCCCCTGCCGCGGTCCGGCAGCCGCTGAGGCATAGGAGGTCCACCGGGGTCTCGGTGAACTTCTTCGGGCGGATCATTCCCTCGATGTCGTCCAGTGTGATCCGTCCGTCGTGCGTCAACAGGAAGCAACCACCCGCCCTGCCGGTGAATTCGCCGTGGGACGCGAGATGGACCAGTCCGACCGACGAATTCTTGATCTCGTCATCGACCCGTGCGGCGGTGAACTCGGCATTCTCCAGCAGCACCGACGAAGGATAAATCCTCGCCACCCCCCGGATCTCCGACAGCACCGCGGGAATCGCTGGAAAACCCTGCACCGCCTCGCTCAGTCCGGCGGCCAGCACCTCGCGATCCGCCACCGGCTTTCCGGATCCGCCTAGCAGCGAAATTCCGGGGGCGATCGAGACGGAGAACTCCTTGATCAGGAAGCGCTTGCCCGCGGGATCATAGAGTACCCCGAGCGGGATATTTCCCAGAGATCCGTCGGCGACGAAGACCAGATGCTTCACCCCAAGCGAGCGGAGGTGGCCAATGGCCGGCGCGATGACGTCGAGGGGAATGATGTAGAGGATCGCCACCGCGGGGTCGCCCAGCCGGTCGAGATCGCGCGACTTGGAGAGCGCCAGGTTGACGCAGTCGTCGCGGTAAAAATCATCGAGCTCCCAGGTCTTGAACGACTCGATGGCATCGCGGGCCTCCCGCAAGCGCGCGGGCCCGGCTTCACCGTCATTGCCGCTGGCGCGCAGCAGGTGGTCCGCCAGCAATAGGTAGGGCCGTCCGGCGAATTCGCGGAACCCCCGGCCGAGATCCGAGATCATCTGCGTCCGCGCCAGATCGCTGCGGATTCCTTCCACCGCTGCCACGGCCCGGCGGATCGCGTCGCCGCTTGCTGCGGACCCCGGAGCTATGGCATGGCGCGACTCCGCAGTGAGCACCTCCAGCTTCGCCTGCTCGGGGCCGGGCAGGTTCTGGGCAAAAGAACGTGCCTCCGCGAGCAAAAGCAAGGCCTCCGCGTGCCGCCCCGCCTCTCCGTATTGCTCGGCGAGACCCATCAGCGCGGAAGCCTCCATTGCAGGATCCCCGGATGCGCGCGCGATCTCGAGCGCCGACCCGAACCATCGATTGGCCATTTCCGCGGCCCCGCTGCGCTGCGCGGCCATCGCCGCCGTGAGACGCAAGCGGAGGGAGAGATAACCCTCCGCGGTCAGGGTTGCCAGAACCTCGTCGGCTGCCGCCAGACTCGCATCCAGTTCCGCTTTCGCCGCGACTTGTGGCAGCTTCTCCGAGCTCATCGGGGGGCGGACTTCCTCGATCTGCCGGATTTCGTTCCGCAGGTCCGCCCATGCTTGGAAGGCTGCGACCAGATGATTCTGCCGCGCCCGGATGAGCTTGCCGAGATCCCCACACCCGGAGGCAAGCCCGGCGGCTTGATCGAAGCACTTCATCGCCGCGGTGTGCGCGCCCCGCGAAGAATAGGAGATTCCCAGATCGTTGAACAGATCGGCCCTGAGAGCGGGGTCCGCGCCCTCCTCGCTCAAACGCAGGGCCTTTTCAAGAATGTCGGAAGCTCCCTCCGGCCTCTTCCCCAGCGCGAGCACAGAGCCCTTTAGCGCTAGCCATTCCAACAGCAGCTCCTTCGGTGGCTCTTCGCCCATCCACTGCCGCGCGAGGTCGGCGTGAAAACCGGCGGCGGTGATGTCGCCACTCATCTTCAGACAGCCCGCGGCGTTCATCAGCGAGCCGATCGCCTCGGACAGGTTTCCGCTCCGCTTTGCCCGGCCCGCCTGTTCCAGGTAGATCTCGCCCGCTTGGACGAATTCCCCGCGCAACGCAAGGCCGGCGGGGTCGGGTGCTTCGGCGAACAAACCCTGCCCGACCGCGAGATAGATGAAAATCGTGCGAATCATGGGGTTAGAAGCGGGCGATTGTCATCCGGAAGTGCAGCCCATCGTCCTGAAGGTTGCCGGACTCTTGTGGCTTGTTCGTCAGCGGAAATCCATAAAAGATTTCCCCGCGAAACCAGCTCCCGTAGTTTACGCGGAGTCCGAGGCCTGCTGACAACAAGGATTCGCTCGGCCCGCCGCCCTCGTTCCATCCGACTCCGGCATCGGCAAAAGGAACCAGCCACACGCTCCACCCGGTATCCTCCCCGCCCCCGGTGATGGGAAATTGATAGTCGAGCCCGGCACTGATGCCGTTGTCCCGCACCAGATAGTTTTCCCGGTAGCCGCGGACGGAATATCGGCCACCGATCCGGAACTGGGCGGGTGGCGTCAAGGTATCGTTGGCGAACTGACAAGCCCCGTGCGCCACCAGCACATCACCCCGCTTGTTCATCCTCCGCGAATTCTGGGCGTCGAGGAAAAATGCGAGATAGCTGCCATCGGGTTCATTGGGTTGACGCGTAGCCCCGAGCGCATCCAGGCCCCAAGACACGCCGGAGCGCAACACCAAGGCGGAATCCAGCGTGCGCCGCGTCCACTCCAGGCCGCAGCGCAGCACCGTCAGGTCGAGTTCTCCATCCACCGATCCGGGCGAGATTGAGAACGGCCGGCCGAGTAGCGTCGTCTCGTCGTGGCTTTTCTCCAGGATCACGAAGGCCCACCATTCGTCGTTGATCGTTCGGTGAACAGGGTGCCGAAAACCGGCCCGCGCCGACCAACTTTGTCCTTCAATCCCCAAACCGACGAAGGGCTCCTCGAGGATCGAATAGCCCTCGGTGGAGCCGCCGAGGACCAGTGCGGTGTCCGCGCCGGTCAAGGGCCGCTGGTAGTCGAGGTAGAGATTGTCCAAGCCCGCTAGTTCCACGTCGCCGGGGCTTCCCGAGAAAAGCCCGAGCCGCGCCCTCAGCAGATCGCTATAACCGGTGAGATTGCGGTTCTCCACCCACAAATCGACCTGCTCGCCGCCGACCGACGGGCTGCGCTGGTTGTGGATGTCGGTCCCGTAGCTCCACGGCGGGGTCTCCTCAACATCCACCACCATCAGGGCCTCACCAGGTAGCAGGCCCGGCTTGAGTTCGGCATTGAGCCGCGCGATGTTCGGGTTTCCCTGCAATACCTGAAGCTGCCGCTGGATGGTGGAGAACTTCATGGGTTGGTCGTTACCGGAAAGGACCCTCGACCTGAGATAAGCGGTGCTCAGCCCTTCGTTCCCTTTTACCAGGACTTCGGTGAGCCGTCCTTCCGTCACTTGAACGGTCAGCACCCCATCGGCCGGCTGCGGATCCGGGATTGTCGCGCCGGAGTTAATATAGCCTTCTTTGACATAGCGAAGTGTAATGTCATATCTCAGTTGATCCAAATCCTCTTGGCTCAACTCCCGGCCGATATAACTTCCGGCCAGTTCCATCAGCTCGCGGTCGCTGAAGATCGTGTTCCCCTTGAAACGAATCCCGGTGAACCGGAGGGTCGGAACCGGGATTGCCCGCGGCGGGAGATAACGATCCACCGGCGGAAGGGCGAAGTCCGGCACCGCAGCCGCATCCGGGGAGGACGAAGCCTCCTCCGGATCGGGTTCGTAGGGAAGCGCGGAAAAGGGCTCGGGAAGCACTCCCGGAGCTTCCTCTTCCGGGCTTGGCGCGGGCAGGGGCTCCGGGGTTTCGTTCTGGGCGAACGGCATCCTTGGGACGAGCAACAGGACCACAATCAACGTGGCGGCAGCCGTGAATTTTCGACGCGTCAGCCCGTCGTGGGTCCGCTTGCTCCTCCTGACACGCCAGTGAGAGGGGCGATCGACAAACGGAGATTCGAATGGGGGAGGCATGACGGGAATCAGCGTGCGGGCCGCTTATACGGGATCCCACGCCCGCGCCCAGAGGAAAACCCGGTCGCCACCGACTTCGCACGGGATTCCTCGCACTAACTTCCTCGTTCATGTCGGAATTCCCGGAGTTTGCCTTGCCCGGACGCGCGGCGTTTGAGATGAGTTAGCCGTGAGAAGGAATTTGCTTACTTCGCCCGCTTGCCTGGCAAGCGCGGTCATTTCCGCGGCGGCTCCCGGCAACCACGCCACGGGCCAAACGCCTACCGCCCCGCCGGTTTGCCCGCCCGTTACCGCACCGGTGCATCCCGGGATCTGCTTCGACGGCTCGCTGGGAGGGCAAGCCGGCCCGCTGGAGGGCACGACGATTTTCGCCGACCGCGGGAAGTCCGTGGGCGCGAATCTCTTCCACAGCTTCGATCGCTTCAGCGTCAATCAAGGAGAGACCATCACGTTCCAAGTCCCCGAGAAAACCCTGAATATCCTCGCTCGGGTGAGCGGTGGCCAACACTCGCAGATCAATGGAACAATCACGACCGATATTCCGACCGATACCAACCGGGCGACCAGCCTCTACCTAATCAATCCCGCGGGAATCATCTTCGGCGAGGGGGCCAGCATCAACGTCGCCGGTTCCTTCACCGCCACCACCGCCGACTACGTGGACATGGGCGATGGCAGCGGCGTCGAGTCGCGTTTTTGGGCGTCCATCGACAAGACGTCCACGCTGGTGAGCGAGCCGCCGGTGCGCTTCGGGTTCCTTCCCCCTGGGCCTGACTCGGGTCCCCCTGGTGAATTCGACGGCAAGGTGAAGATTTCGAAGGTGAAGAGTTCGTCACAGCCTCTCGTGGATGATCTCGATCCGGACACCTTCGATTTGCAACCACGATCGGGATTCCGCGTTGCCGCGGGAGACATTGTCGTCGGTGGTGCCACAACCATCGGCACCGATGAGTCTGGCGTTCAGTTTGTCGCGCTTGATTTTGGGGA
>JALOUA010000048.1 GCA_025457625.1 Akkermansiaceae bacterium | reverse complement strand
GGAATTTTTTATGGCGGGTGCGTATATCGGCGGGTGCGCAAGTGAATTTTTTGCAGGGGGCAGTCCATCCTGATATCACCGGTACAAGGCGGGCTGTGGAGGGCGGTGATATCCAGCATGGTCCCGGTGCGCAGTCGGGCCGGAATTCCCTGATCTTTCAGGGATTATTGCGGTCAAGGTGCGTAGATTCGGGTTTCTGGATGGTGGATTTCCGGGGGCTTGGGACAGGAAGTCCCAAGGGACGGTCCCTCCTTCGCTCGTTGAGCTACGGCGGGCAGGCTGGGACTGGTAGTCCCAGCCACTTTTGGGGGTATGTGAATGGGGTCAAGAATCGTGTCAGGCCTTGCGCGTTCACAAAATTACCAGAGACACAAACCTTCAATCTTTTACTTGCGGATGGTCATGCCCTCGCAGGCGATGTGTCGCGGGATACCGGCTGCCAGTGAGCAGAGAGATTCGAACTCAGAAAGATCGGTGCGGAAAACCAGGCTGAAGTTGAGGCCCGGACCAGCCTCAGGCGGGCGATGGAATCGCGCCAGGTAGCTTGTGGGTGGATCCAGACACTTACCCGGCGGATAAATCGCCGGGGGGCTCGCTGGAGCGCGGTGTTGATGAAGTTTCCGGCGGCGCGGAGGATGCCGGTCGCGGCGGTGGAGAGCGCCGCTGCTTTGGAACGACCCTGTTGTTTTTTCCCCTCGAGTTCGTCGCCCAGGCCTTCGCTGTGGCTGAGGTATTGTCCAGATAACGGCAGCAGGTTCCCGTGTCTTGATGCCGTGCGGGGCAGGTGCCGGCGTTGTGGCGAATCGTTGCCACCGCATACTTTTCCTTGCAAATTAGCCCAGGCTAATTTACTTGCCCGTGGCGAAGTTATGAAATGGTTCCAAAAAATCGCGGTATCGGACTCGCGGGTGCGGCTTGAGGATGCGCTCAAGCACCTGCTGGAATGTGACGAAGCCGGGCGCGGGGCGACGGTGGACAGTTTGGCCGGAGCCTTGGGCCGCCCGCGCGGCGAGGTGGCGGAAATTCTCGGCCAGCTCCGCGGTCGCGGCCTGGCCACGGCGTCCGGCGACGCACACCACCTCACCGAGGACGGGCGGCTTTACGCGTTGCAAGTCGTGCGCACGCACCGGCTTTACGAAACGTGGCTGGCGCGGGAAACGAGCACCCCGGCGGTGGATTGGCATCGCGCGGCCCACAAGGCGGAGCACCACATGGATGCTGCCGAGGTCGATGCCATGGCCGACCGCCTGAGCAACCCGCGCTTCGATCCCCACGGCGACCCGATCCCCACGCGCGAGGGGGACATGCCGCGCCGTTCGCTCACTTCGCTCGCCTCATGGCCGGACGGCAAACCGGCGCGCATCGAACACATCGAGGACGAACCCGAAACCCTGTTCCGCCAGGCCGAGGCCTTGGGTTTCGCACCGGGCACGCGCATCGAAGACACGCGCCATCTCGATAATGGCTCCATCGAGTGCCGGGTGGAGGGCCGCACCCTCGCGATACCCGCAGCGGTCGCGCCACTCATCCACGTCGCAGGTCCGGAGCCGGATGAGGATCTGCCTGCGGGACTGGGTCGCTTGTCCGATCTGCCGATCAGCGGCGAGGCGGTGGTTCACTCGTTGTCACCCTCATGCACCGGAGCCGAGCGCCGCCGCCTGCTCGATCTGGGGGTGGTGCCGGGCACGCGTGTCCGCTGCGAATTCGCCAGCCCCTTCGGCACTCCGCGGAGTTATGCCATCCGCGGCGCGCTGATCGCCCTACGGGATTATCAGGCGGACCGCATTCTCATCCATCCCCCGACTGCCCTGGCATGAACACTCCCGATCTCCACGAACCTGGCGAGGCCTGCCTGTCATGCCCGTCCCGCTTCAGCCAATTGCGCAAACTCGGCCTGCGCGTCGCGGAGAGCGATCACGTGATCGCCCTCGCCGGGAATCCCAACACCGGCAAGACCACCGTGTTCAATGCCCTCACCGGACTGCGCATGCACACCGGCAACTGGCCGGGCAAAACCATCAGCCGTGCCGAAGGCGGATTTTCCTATGAAGGGAAAAACTTCAAACTCGTCGATCTGCCGGGCACCTACTCGCTTCTATCCGCTTCGCCGGATGAGGAAGTCGCGCGCGGTTTCCTGCTTTTCGGCCGTCCGGATGTGACCGTGATCGTGGCCGACGCCACCTGCATGGAGCGCAATCTCAACCTCACGCTGCAAATCCTGCAAATCACGCGCCGCGCCGTGCTCTGCCTCAACCTGATGGATGAGGCCCGCGCCAACGGCATCGATATCGACACCCGCCAGCTCGCCCGCGACCTCGGCATTCCGGTGGTGCCCTGCGCCGCCCGCTCGGGCGAGGGCATCCCGGAACTGATCCGGGAAATCTCGATCATGGCCGCGCGCGAGGACGCACCCGCGCCGCGCCGCCTGCCACTTGAAATCCCCGGTCTGCGGCTCGCACTCGACCGCATCGAAGGCGACTTGCAGGAAACCTTCCCGCAACTCCCGCAGCCGCGCTGGGTGGCGCTGCGCTTGTTGGAGGGCGACCGCGAGATCATTGAAGCCGTGCGCTCCGGCGAAATCGGCGCGCTGTCCGCACCGGTCCATGAACGGCTCCACCACAGCGCCTGATTCCACCTACCATGAAATCCGCCGAAACCATTCTCAAACAAGCTTCCGAGCTGCGCTGGCAGTTGCCGCAGAACCTGCACGACCGCATCGCGGAATCGATCCATGGCGAGGCCGCCCGCATCGCCGCGCGCAGCCTCACCCGCAGCGCGGGCAACCGGCGGCTCGCATGGCAGCAAAAGCTCGACCGCCTTCTAACAAGTCCGTGGACGGCCTTTCCCATCATGGTGGCGGTGCTGGGAGCCATTCTCTGGCTGACCATCGCCGGTGCCAACGTGCCATCCGGCATGCTGAACACGCTGCTGGTGGAAAAAGGCCATGCGATGATCAGCCAGTGGTTCGTTGCCGCAGGAGCCCCGGCATGGCTCAAGGGGCTGCTGGTCGATGGCATGTATCTCGCCACAGCGTGGGTCATCGCCGTGATGCTGCCACCGATGGCGATCTTCTTCCCGTGTTTCACCTTGCTTGAGGACTTCGGATTCCTGCCGCGCGTCGCCTTCAATCTCGACCGCATTTTCCAAAAAGCCGGTGCCCACGGCAAACAGGCGCTCACCATGGCCATGGGCTTGGGTTGCAATGCCGCCGGAGTCGTCGCCACGCGCATCATCGACTCGCCGCGCGAGCGCATCATCGCCATCCTCACCAACAACTTCTCGCTCTGCAACGGCCGCTGGCCCACCCAGATCCTGATGGCCACCATCTTCATCGGCGCGCTCGCCCCGGAGGGATGGGCGGGTTCGATCGCCGCGCTTTCCGTGCTGGTCGTCGCGCTGCTGGGATTCGGATTCGCCATGCTCACCTCGTGGCTGCTCGCCCGCACGGTGCTGCGCGGCGAGGCCACCAGCTTCAGCCTGGAGCTGCCGCCTTACCGCCCGCCGAATTTCTGGAAAACCCTCTACACCTCGCTCATCGACCGTACGCTCATCGTGCTCTGGCGCGCGGTGGTCTTCGCCCTGCCGGCCGGCGCCGTCATCTGGCTGGTGGCGAATGTTTTCATCGGTGATCTCACCATGGCCGAGTGGTTCGTGCGCGCCGCCGAGCCGCTGGCATGGACCATGGGCCTCACCGGCGTGATCCTGCTCGCCTACGTGGTGGCGATTCCCGCCAACGAGATTGTGATTCCGGCCATTCTCATGCTCACCGTGTTGGTCACCGGTTCCGCCGGTGGCGCGGGCGCGGGCGTCATGTTCGAGGCCGACGAAGCCACCGTCCACGCCATGCTCACCGCCGGGGGCTGGACCACCCTCACCGCCGTCTGCCTGATGCTCTTCAGCCTCTGTCACAATCCGTGCTCGACCACCCTCTACACGATCTATCGGGAAACCCGGTCGTGGAAATGGACCGCCGTGTCCGCACTGCTGCCGCTGGTGATGGGATTCGCGCTGTGCGC
The DNA here is from genome assembly GCA_025457625.1 of Akkermansiaceae bacterium. Classification (GTDB taxonomy): domain Bacteria; phylum Verrucomicrobiota; class Verrucomicrobiia; order Verrucomicrobiales; family Akkermansiaceae; genus Luteolibacter. The sequence goes on along the minus strand of JALOUA010000048.1, from coordinate 10,415 downwards.
GCTGGTGGCCGCCGTCTGGCGGGCGCTTGTCTGAAACGCGCGCTCAATCCTCCTCGAACTTGCGGGAAATCAGCTCGCCGAGCGCGCTGAGCGCATCCTCGGCATCCGGTCCGTCGGCGCTCACCAGGATGACGGATCCGTGGCCGGCGGCCAGCATCATCAGGCCCATGATGCTCTTGCCGTCCACTTCCTCGCCGTCTTTCTCGACAAACACATCCGCCTTGAAGCGGTTGGCGGTTTTCACGAATTGCGCGGCCGGCCGGGCGTGGATGCCCAGTTTGTTGAGGATGGTGAATTCTTTCTTGGCCATGGACAAATCCGGCTCTCGCCGGGCCGAAGCTAGGGGACTCCCCCACCGCACTCCAAGGCAAAAGTTTCCGGCCCATCCGGCCATAATTCCCAAGCCTTGTCTTGATGTGGCCGGGGGCGTTTGGCATAAGCGGCGGCATGTTCCGGAAAATCCTCCCCATCGGCCTGTGCTTCATCGCCCCACTCCTCCACGCCGCCGAACCCGTGGCGCTTTTCAATGGCAAAAACCTCGATGGCTGGACCTTCGATGTGATCGACCCGGAAGTGAAACCCGGCGACATCTGGTCGGTGGCCGATGGCATCCTCGTCTGCAAGGGCCGCCCGCCGGGCGTGATCCGTACCGCCAAGGACTTCGAAAACTACGAGCTCACCATCGAATGGCGCTGGGCCCCCGACAAGAAACCCGGCAACAGCGGCCTGCTGGTCCACGCCTCCACCCCGCGCGACCGCTTCGTCTGGCCGAAATCCATCGAAGTCCAGCTCGGCAGCGGCGATGCCGGAGATTTCTGGATGATCGGCGAAACCGTCACCGTGCCCGATGCCACCGCCCAAGGCCGCCGCTGGTTGAAACGCCAGGACAGCGTTGAAAAGCCGCCCGGCGAGTGGAACACCATGCGCGTCCGCTGCAAGGGCGACACCATCACCGTGTGGGTCAACGGCGTGCTGATGAACGAGGGCACCGGCCTCAGCACCCGCAAAGGCGCGATCTGCCTGCAGAGCGAGGGCGCGGAAATCCATTTCCGCAAGGTCGAGCTCACGCCCATCGAGTGAGCCGTATTTTCACTGCGGCCTTGCCGGATCCGCCGGATCCGCTGTGATGGCCCCCATGCAAAACCCCATCACCTCCGAGAAAATCGCCGCGCTCGAACAGCGGATGGCGGCGCTCGGCATCACCGAGGCGGAGCTGCTCGAAAAATTCGTGCGCGGCTCCGGTGCCGGCGGGCAGAAGATCAACAAGACCTCCAACTGCGTCTTCCTCAAGCACCTGCCCAGCGGCGTCTGCATCAAGTGCCAGATGGACCGCTCGCGCGAACTCAACCGCTTCCTCGCCCGCCGCGAACTCTGCGAACAACTCGAACACATCCGCGACGGCAAGGCCTCCGCCAAAACCCAGGCCATCGAGAAAATGCGCCGCCAGAAACGCCAGCGCTCGCGCCGCTCGAAACAACGCTCGGTGGCCGACAAGCGCGTCCTCTCGCAAAAAAAATCCCTGCGCCGCAGCCCTCCGCCGGATTGAGCATAGGCTGCCCATCAAACATCTCCGGCGCTATCCGGTCTTGCACAATGCCCTCCCAGCCTTCATGGAAACGCCATGGACCGCTGGTTGCTGATCACCGCCACCCTGCTCGCCGCCATCGGCGGAGCCTGGGGCATGATTTCGGTGCACCGCGGCCGCCGCAGCCGCTTGACGACGCTTTGGATGCTGCTGGCATTGCTCTGCCAGCTCGCGTTTCTCGGCATGCGCGGCGAGGCCCGCGCCGCCTGCCCGCTGGCCGACCGCGGGGAAATCCTCGTCTTCCTCTCGTGGTCGCTCACCTTGTTTTACCTGCTGGTCGGTCCGGCCTACCGGATTTCGCTGCTGGGTGTCTTCACCGCGCCGGTGGTGGTGGTGTTCCAGACCATCGCGCTGCTGCCGGGCGTGCTGGATGTCCCTCCGGTGAAGCTGACTGGCGGGAACCCGATGCATGAAACGCACGCGGCGACCTCGGTGCTGGCCTACGGCGCGCTGGCGCTGGCCGCGGTGGCCGGGGTGATGTTCCTGGTGCTCGACCGGCAACTGAAAGAGCAGCATTTGAAAAGCGGGCTGTTCCGCAACCTGCCGCCGGTGCGCGAGCTGCTCGTCTCGCTGGAGCGCCTGCTCTGGCTCGGCGGCGGCCTGCTGACCATCGGCATTCTCGCCGGCTTCCTGATGCCGCACGACACGGCGGCGCTCGGTCACCTGCTGGCGGCGCTCGCCGTCTGGACGGGTTATGCGGTTTTGTTAGGAGTCAAGACCGTGCGCGGCCTCACCGGCCGCCGGCTGTCGCTGCTCACGGTGGCCTTGTTCGTCCTTTCACTCGGAGTTTTCGCCTTTGTCTGATGGAACTTCTCTGCCTCGGACTCAATCACAAGACCGCGCCCGTGGAAGTGCGCGAGCGCTTCGCCGTGGGGCAGGCGAAGCTCGGCGATGCCGCCAGCGAGCTGCGTTCCCTAACAGGCGTGGCCGAGGTGGTGGTGGTGTCCACCTGCAACCGCACCGAGTATTACCTCGCCGCGAATGCCGCCGGCGAGGTGCTTGAGCGGCTGGAGATCCACCTCGTGGAAAAAACCGAACTCCATGGCATCGCCACGCCGCATTTTTACCGGATGGAGAAATTCGCGGCGGCGCGCCACCTGTGCCGCGTGGTCAGCGGGCTGGACTCGATGATGCTGGGCGAAACCGAGATCTTCGGCCAGGTGAAGCAGTCGTATCATGCCGCGCACGAGGCCGGGACCACCGCCGGCGTGCTCAACCGCCTGTTCCAACGCGCCTTCGGCATCGGCAAGAAAGTCCGCACGGACACCGCCATCCAGGAAGGCTCCACCTCCGTCGGCAACGTCGCCGTGGACCTCGCGGAAAAGATTTTCGGCCATCTCAAGGACAGCGAGGTGATGATCCTCGGTGCCGGGGAAATGAGCCGCATCACCGCGCAAAGCCTTGTTTCACGCGGCGCGCGCTCGATCTTCGTGAGCAACCGCTCGTATGACCGCGCCGAGGAACTCGCCGCCGAAATGGGCGGTTGCGCCGTGCGTTTCGACGACTGGCAGCGCGTGCTCCAGCGCGTGGACATCGTGATTTCCTCCACCGGCTCGCCGCACGCCATCGTCCGCCGCGCCGATGTCGAGCAGGTCCGCCGCGCCCGCAAGTTCCGCCCGCTGTTCTTCATCGACATCGCCGTCCCGCGCGACATCGACCCCGCCGTCGGCGAGATCGAGGAAGTCTATCTCTATGATATCGACACGCTCGAGCAACTCGCCACCGCCGCACGCGAGAAGCGCCTCAAGCAGATCGAGGAATGCGAGCGCATCATCGACGCGGAGCTCGCCAAACTGAACCTGCCGGGGACCTGAGGTGGCCCAAAAGAGACGTTGCAAAAGCACACGTGGCGCAACATAATCGGACATGGACGAAGACCTTGAAAACATCATCCGCATTGCCTCGGAAGAGTTCACGAAACTGATCCCGGCGGAAAAAGCCGCCGGATTGGAGGTCGAGGAGGTTGAGAAGGCATCTTCGGGCAATTTCTTTGTCACGCTCGGATACTGGGCGAGAGATTCCAAACCATCCGGGGGAATGGATTCTTTGAATGCCGCCTTCTTGAATCCTTGGCGGCGGAAATACAAACGGGTCGAAGTTGATCCCGAAGAGGGCAAGGCGATCTCCATCAAGATGTACGAACCTCCGCTCGGGGTATCATGAACCCGAACTTCGGGAGTTTGATTTCCAAATATCACGAAAAGGGAATCCTGATTGACACCAACCTCCTGCTCGTTCTGCTGGTGGGAAATGTCCAGCCACGGTTGATCGGGAAAACCGCCAGAACGGACGGCTACTCGATAGGGGACTATGAGCTCATCACCAGCATCCTCGGGCACTTCAGGCGGTTCATCACCCTGCCCCAAATTTTGACGGAAACGGGAAACCTGTTGAAACGCAACTGCCCTAACAAAAACACGCTGATCGACTTGAGTGGTGAATTCGCCCGGTTTGTTCAGCTCGGACAGACCAAGGAAGTCCGCAAACTTTCCAGACGTGTCACAACGCACCCGACATTCAAGGAACTTGGCTATGCGGATGCGGCGATTCTGTCGGTCGCCGCGGGACGCTACCTCCTGTTGACAGAAGACAAACCCCTCCAGTCTTTTGCCGATCACCTGGGCGTTGATGTCCTCCGTTTCCAGTGGCTGCGGGCAATCTAACAGACATTCGCCTGCGGGAGAGTCGGTCTTTTGAGCGATTTGCGCGTCGCCTATCAGATGCCCGTCCCAAGCCACTTTCGGAAGCAACAAATCGGGAATCGCGAAAAACATCATCGCCGCGGCACTCGCGAAGCCGAACCTGCCGGGGACCTGAGGTGGCTGTTTGAAAAATGGCAGGGACCGATCTCCGCAGCGGTCCGGCGAATGTGAGGAGAATGGATCAAATCATGGGAAGATTATGAATCCGATCATGATCTTTCATTCGCGATCCATTCTCACGGACCTCCCGGAGGTAGGTCCCTGCCTCTGCGTTTGATTCACGCCGCCGCCTTGCGGAGCAGCCGCAGTTTTTCGTCGGCGGCACCCGAAACAATCATCTCGCGCGCGATTTCGATGCCGTCGCCCATGTTGTCGGCCAGGCCGCAGCAGGCCAGTGCGGCGCCGGCGTTCATCAGGACCATGTCGCGTTTCGGGCCGGTCTCCCTGCCGGAGAGGATCGCCTCGAGGATGGCGGCGTTGGTTTTGGCATCGCCGCCGCGGAGATCCTCCACTTCGGCGTGCTTGAGGCCGAAGTCGCGCGGCCGCACCTCCTCGTCCCCGATGTCCTGATAGAGACCGGATTTGCAGATGCGGGTGGAGCCCATCAGGCTGACCTCGTCCACCGAGCGGCCGTCGCCAGTGGTGCCGTGCACAACCCATGCGCTGTCGCGGCCGAGGCGTTGCAGGATTTCTGCAAAGGCCGGGCACAACTCGCGGGTGAAAACGCCGACAAGCTGGCACTGCGGCCGCGCCGGGTTGAGCAGCGGGCCGATCAGGTTGAAAATCGTCCGCACCCCGCGCGCGGCGAGGTTTTTCCTGACACCGGCCACCGCCTTGAACGCCGGATGATACATCGGGGCGAACATGAAGCCGACGCCGGCCCGCTCGATGCAGTTGCGGAAATCATCCGGCCCGAGGTCGATGCGGATGCCGAGGGCCTCGAGCACGTCCGCGCCGCCGCTTTTGGAGGTGATGCCGCGGTTGCCGTGTTTGACCACCACGGCGCCGGCCGCCGCCGCCACAAACATCGCGGTGGTGGAGACGTTGAAGAGGTCCAATTGATCGCCGCCGGTGCCGCAGACATCAAGTGTCGGCCCTTCCAGATCGAGCAGGCCGGGATGCGGGTCCACCGCATGGCCGAGAAACGCCTCCACGAAGCCCGCGATCTCGCCCGGTGTTTCGCCTTTGTTGGAGAGCGCTTCGAGCAGGTGTTCCTTCTTGGCGTCCGGCACGGCGGCGTCCAGCAGCAGATCGGCAGCCACCTCGACTTCGCGCGATGAGAGGTCCTGCTTCGCTTCGAGATGGTGAATCAAGGCGTCCATGGCAGAAGACTAACGCCATTGTCCGGCGCGGTGCCAGAAAGAACGACGGCTTCCGGCTGGAAGATTTGCCCCTTGGTCATGCACCGGACTTGTGGCAGGCTGCGCACCATGAGCACGGTGACCGCTCTGAAACCTGTTTCCTGGCAACGCATGGCGGAAGGAATCGAAAGCGTGAAAAATCGGCTCGACCGGGCTGCCGCAGCCTTGCAGGCGGCAGGCGTCGAATATGCCGTGGTGGGTGGAAATGCGGTGGCGGCCTGGGTTTCCCGGGTGGATGCCGCCGCAGCGCGCAATACGCGGGACGTCGATATCCTGCTGCGCCGGGCGGACATGGACCGCGCAAGGGCCGCGCTGGAAGCCGCGGGTTTTGTCCATCGCCGGGTCGCATCCTTGGGCAAGGCCGCGGCGATGGATGTGTTTCTCGACGGCCCCGATGCCAAGGTCCGCGACGCCATTCACATTCTCTGGGCGGGCGAGAAGGCCGTGCCGGATGCCATCGAAGCCACACCGCAACTCGGCATCACGGAACCCGGCGACGGATTCGAACTGATCCCGCTGGAGGACTTGGTGCGCATGAAGCTCACCTCGTTTCGCGACAAGGACCGCATGCATCTGCGCGACCTGCTGTCGGTCGGGTTGCTTGATGAAACCTGGCCCGCACGTTTTCCCGGAGTGCTGGCGGAACGCCTGCAGATGATCCTCGATGATCCGGATGGCTGACGGCTTTGCCCGCGTAGGCGCATTCGTGAGAATGCGTGGGCATTGGATTACGATTTACCGATCGTCGTGACTCCTCACTCCGCGCTGTCACCAGCGCGCCTACGTCAATAACGCCACATTTCAATGCTCGCGGCAGAACTGCTCGAAGCGCGTGAGGCCCTCGTGCAGGATGTCGAGCGTGGTGCAGTAGCTGAGGCGGATGCCCTCGTCGTAGCCGAAGGCGATGCCCGGCACGGCGGCCACCTTGTAGCGCGAAAGCAGCTTGTCGCAGAGATTCATCGACTTCAGGCCGGTGTTGCCGGTGTAAACGAAGAAGTAGAACGCGCCCTGCGGCTCGACCACGCGGATGTTGTTGATCGCCTTGAGGCGGGAGAACACGAACTGGCGGCGCACGTCGTACTCGCCGCGCAGGTCCTCGATGAACGACTGGTCACCCTGCAACGCGGCGAGCGCGCCGTATTGCGAGAAGGTGTTGGCGTTGGAAATCGTGTGGTTCTGGATCTTGTCGATCGCGTCGGCCAGCGGCTTGGGCGCGGCGGTGTAGCCGAGGCGCCAACCGGTCATCGAGTAACACTTCGAAAAACCGTTCACGGTGATGGTGAGGTTGTACAAATCCTCGCTGAGCGATGCGATGGAGACGTGCTTGGCCTCGCCATAGACGAGTTTTTCGTAAATCTCATCGGAGAGGATGATGATGTCCTCCTCCAGCGCGATTTCCCCCAGGGCGCGCAGCTCGGACTCGGTGTAAACCGCGCCGGTCGGATTGCCGGGGGAGTTGATGATGACCATCTTGGTGGCCGGCGTCATGGCTTCCTCGAATTGCTCGGGAGTCATTTTCCAGCCGGTCGATTCCTTGGTCTCCACCAGCACCGGCACGCCGCCCGCGAGGCGGACCATTTCCGGATAGGACACCCAGAACGGCGTGGGGATGATCACTTCGTCGCCTTCCTCGACGACGGCGAGAATCGCATTGAAACAGGCCATTTTGGCTCCGCCGGTGACGCAGATCTGGTTGGGCGCGTAGGTCAGGTGGTTGTCGAGCAGGAACTTGGCGGCCAGCGCCTCGCGCAGCTCGGGAATGCCGCCGGCGGGCGTGTATTTCGTCCGGCCGGCACGCAAGGCCTCGATCGCGGCCTCCTTGATGAAATCCGGGGTGTCCACTTCCGGTTCGCCGCCGGCCAGCGCGTAAACCTCCTCGCCCTTGGCGATCATGGCTTTGGCCTGCGCGGTGACGGCGAGGGTGAGTGACGGGGAAACCTTGGCAATACGGGATGAGATGCTGTCCATTTGAGCTGGCGAATGTGGATTGTTTCCGCCCGGCCGGGGGAAACGAAGGATTTTCGCGCGCACCCGGATGAGCGGGCGCTTTTGTGGGCCAGCCCCCATGGCGTGGCAAGCGAAATGAGCGGCTGGAGCAATCCCGGGAAGGTCCGTTGCGCCCGCATGGTGAAACCCCCAAAAAAATGCCGGCCCGGAGTGATCCGGGCCGGCTTTTGCGATAAAAATAGGGGTCGTTCAGTCGAGCGCGAGCAGCTTCGCCTTGAGCTGGTCCTTGGTCACGCTGGCACCCACGATCTGGTCCTTGACCTCGCCGTTCTTGAAGAACAACAGCAGCGGGATGGAGCGCACGTTGTATTTCACCGCCAGATCGCGGGCTTCATCGACGTTCACCTTGCCGACCTTGGCCTGGCCGGCGAGCTCGCTGGAGACCTGGTCGATCACCGGGCCGATCATCTTGCAGGGGCCGCACCATTCGGCCCAGAAGTCCACGAGCACGGGCACGCTGGAGTCGATCACTTCGGATTGGAAATTGCTGTCGTTGAGTTGCAGAGCCATGGGTGGACTTTGGAGCCAGATCCCGGATACGTCAAGAGCCGCCCCGCGCGAATCACGCGGGGCGGCTCTCGGAGTCGGGAGACGGGGTCTCAGATGCCAGCGGGCAGCGCGCCGGCCGCGAAGGCCAGGTAGAGCACGGCTGCGGCAAGCACTGCATTGATGATGGGCCAGACCATGATGGGAAAAGGTGGGAGGTTGGGCTAGTTATTCGATGATCTGCGACCAGTCGCCGGTGCGCGGGTTGTCCTCCGCGCTGATCCATTTGTTGGCGAGCACCAACTGCAGCGAGAGCAGCAGCAGGGCGGCGGCGAGACCGACACCGGAGAGAATCTTGATCAGCGTGTCTTCGGTTTCCTCTTCATCATCGTCCGCCACCATCAGGGTCGGGGCTTGTGAGGGGGACGAGGCGCCGAGCGGCGAGGTCGGCGGCTGCAACTGCACGGTGGCCTTGGGCAGCGTGGGCATCGCACCCGGCGTCTTGAGGGCAACCGTCGGCGAACCGGAGCCAATCGGCTTGGTCGATGTGGCGAGCTTGATGGTGGGAGCCGGCGCGGCGGCCGGCGCGCCGGCGGGGCGCGGCGGCATTGCCGCGGAGGGCGTGGGCGGGCGCGGCGGGCCGCCGGGAACGGGCGGACGCACCGGCGGCGCGAGCGGCACGGTTGAGGATGGTACGGCAGGCGTGTCCGCGGCTTTCAGGGTGACGCGCACGGTTTCCTTCTTGAGAGGGACGCTCGACGTTTGCTTGGAAGGGCTCGGTGGTTGGTTTTCGTTTTCGCTCATGCGCGCGGGGGTTTCAGTGGTTAACGAGGCGAGTAAGGCAACTTGGCCAAAGGCTGTCAAACCGGGATTTCCGCACTTTTTTTGATGCCCTTTTTCCCACGCCGTGATTCCTATTCCCCCCGCCGCCATGTCCGCCGAAAAGACCGCCATCACCCCGACCCGCGCCGAGGATTTCCCCGAGTGGTACCAGCAAGTCATCAAAGCCGCCGATCTCGCGGAAAACTCGGAGACGCGCGGCTGCATGGTCATCAAGCCGTGGGGCTACGGCATCTGGGAACTCATCCAGCAGCAGCTCGACCGCAAATTCAAAGCCACCGGCCACCAGAACGCCTATTTTCCGCTGCTCATCCCGCTTTCCTATCTCGAAAAGGAAGCCGAGCACGCCGAGGGCTTCGCCACCGAGTGCGCGGTGGTCACGCATCACCGGCTGGAAACCGTGAAAGATCCGGTCACCGGCAAAACCAAAATGATCCCCACCGGCGAACTGGCCGAGCCGTATGTCATCCGGCCGACATCCGAGACGATCATCGGCGCGGCCTTCGCGCGCTGGATCGAGTCGTATCGCGACCTGCCGCTGCTCATCAACCAGTGGGCCAACGTGATGCGTTGGGAGATGCGCCCGCGCCTGTTCCTGCGCACCGCCGAGTTCCTCTGGCAGGAAGGCCACACCGCCCATGAAACCAAGGACGAGGCGATCACCGAAACGCGCCTGATGCACGGCGTTTACGAGGAGTTCCTGCGCGACCACCTCGCCATCCCGGTGATCCCCGGCGAGAAGACCGCAAACGAACGCTTCCCCGGCGCGGAGATGACTCTAACCGTGGAAGCCATGGTGCAGGACAGGAAAGCCATCCAGGCCGGCACCTCGCACTACCTCGGCCAGAATTTCTCCAAAGCCCAGAACATCGCCTTCACCGGCCGCGACGGCACCGTGCAACTCGCGCATACCACCTCGTGGGGCGTTTCCACCCGCATGATCGGCACGCTCATCATGGCCCATGCCGATGACGACGGCCTGATCCTGCCGCCGCGCGTGGCCACCCAGCAGATCGTCATCGTGCCGATCACTCCCAAGGAGGATTCGCGCGACGCGGTGATCGCCTCCTGCCAGGCGCTTGCGCAGACACTGCGCCACCAGATGTATCACGGCGAGCCGCTGGCGGCGGCATCAAGAAATGGGAGTGGATCAAGAAAGGCGTGCCCATCCGCATCGAGATCGGCCCGCGCGACATCGAGACGCGCAAGATCTGCGTCCAGCGCCGCGATCAGGCGGTCGCCACCAAGGACTTCCCGGTCAAGGAGGACTTCATCCGCTCCGCCGTCGAGACGCTCGACCAAATCCACCACAATTTGTTAGACCGCGCCACCGCCTTCCGCAACGCGAACATCACGCCCTGCGATTCCCTCGATGCCTTTCACGCCCACTGGGCCGCCGAAAACCCCGGCTGGCTGCTCACCCCGTGGGCCGGC
>JALOUA010000292.1 GCA_025457625.1 Akkermansiaceae bacterium | reverse complement strand
TGTTGCGCTGCCGGGTGAGGTATTTCACGGACGGGGCGATCATCGGCAGCAAGGAGTTTGTGAATGCGGCGTTTGAGTCGGCGCGGGAGCGTTTTGGGGTGAAGCGCAAGGACGGCGCGCGGCGCATGCGGGGAAGCGGCAGCGGAGCGAAAGGAATGTTGTGGACGGCGAGAGACCTGCGGGTGCGGGTATAGGGCAACAAGCGGTGTGTGGTTTGGCCTGTGATCTCATCGCCAGAAGGTCTGGCGTGGCGCCTCGATAAGATGCGCAACAACGACCAGAGACGGGCATGCAGCCATTCGGGTTTGTCATGCCCTGTCCATTTGCGGTGTTTTATGAAGCTGGTTATTGAAGTGGGCCGCATAATTTCCCGGATTCTTGGGGGAGGGAGAGTCCGGCCGGCTTGGTCCCGTTCTGTTGAAGTCCGGATTGATGTTGCCGGCGCTTCAAATTTCCTTTCCAAAATCATCGATAAACCGATAGCCCATCGGCGCACATCGGTTCATCACACCCGTTACTCATCATGAAAACCCACTTCGCAGGACTCGACATCGGAGGCTCCACCATCAAATGCATGCTCGTTGACGCGGCTGGCGAACGCTGCGGCGGCATCGTCGAAGTCCGCAGTCACGTGAAGGAAGGCTACCGCCGGACCTTCGGGCAGTTGCGCGAGGCGATGGCCCTGCTCGCGCAAAACGCCGGCATCAGCGTGGATGGAATCGCCGCCGTCGGTCTCGATGTGCCCGCGCCATGCTCGAACGGAGTGGTCTGGGGCAAGGCGAACCTCGCCGACGACTGGGTGGGCACCGACATCCGCGGCGAATTCTCGAAGGATGCGGGCGTGCCGGTTTTCATGACCAACGATTGCAACGCGGCGGCCTTCGGCGAATGGATGTATCGCCCGGAACACGATGGCGGCCTGCTATACGTCGCACCCGGCACCGGTCTCGGCGGCGGGCTGGTGCTGCCCGGAGGAGTGCTCTACGAAGGCAATACCGGTCTCGCGCTGGAAGTCGGCGATCTCTCTGTGCCGCGTTTCGAGGATGGCGAACTACCCGTCGATGGCCGCGGCCGCAAGGGCTGCCTTGAAGGCTGGGTCTCGCTCATGGCCTTGCGCCGCCAGCTCGCCAAAGCCCTCGCCAAACCGGAAAACGCCCAACACCCGCTCGCGCTCTCCGACGCGCCCATCGAGGAGAAAGCCTTCAAAGTCCGCGACTTCGCCGAGCACGGTGACGCCCTCGCCATGTCCATTTTCGCGCTGCAGGCCAATGTGTTGGGCCACGGTCTCGGCGACCTCGCCAGCATCCTCGATCCGGGCCTCATCGCCATCGGCGGGGGTTTGTCGGAAACCGGCTTCCGCGATTGGTTCATGAGTGAAGTCCGCAAGGGTTTCGCCGAGCGCGCGATGCTGCCCTATCAGAACTGCCCGTTGCCGCCGCACGCACCCACCACCCGCATCGAGTGGGCCATCGGCGGCGACGGCGCGGCCGCTTATGGCAGCGCACGCAAGGCCATGCAGTTGGTCGTCGGCGAGCGCGGGCATGGTTGAATCCGCCAAACGAGTCGCATGTCGATGTTCCCGCCAGCCCCCGAAGACTATGGCTCACGCGTCCCTTTGGTGGCGGAGGCGTCGGATCTTGTCAGCATCGGACCGGATCATCTCACGCGCGAGGCCTATCTAACACCCGCCGCCGCGCGCGCGTGGGCGGACATGCGCGACGCGGCGCTTGCGGATGGCATTGAACTGATCCCCATTTCCGCGTTCCGCAGCATCGCCCGGCAGGAGGAACTTCTCGCCGCCAAACTCGCCAAGGGCATGACGCTCGAACAAGCGCTCGAATACTCCGCCTACCCCGGGCACAGCGAACACCATTCCGGCAACGCCATCGACATCGGCACCCCATCGGCCCGGCATTTGGAGGAGGAATTCGAAACCACGCCCGCCTTTTACTGGCTCACTACCAACGCCCGCCGCTTCGGCTTTTTCATGTCCTACCCGCGCGACAACCCGCACGGCATTGCCTACGAACCCTGGCACTGGTGTCATCATCCGCTGGCATGACCTCCGGCTTCCGCGCATCCGACAGGTGAATCGGCGCAACCAAGGCATGCCGGCCGTGTTTCATACAACGTGAACCATTCCAGCGCCATGAAACGCATCCTGCTTCCGTTGCTCATCGTCGCCATCTGTATCATGCTGCTGCCCGCGATGCTGATTGCTCGGATGCGGTGGGGTGAGCGCCTGCCGGACGGGGATGGAGCGGTGGAGTTGGCATATGGCGGGGATGCGTTGCAGAAGCTCGATTACTGGCGGCCTCACAAGCCGGGTGCGCCGCTGGTGGTGTTCGTGCATGGCGGAGGATGGAAGCGTGGGGACAAGCGCCATGCGGCGGGACAGAAGGCCGCGCATTTCCTCGATCAGGGATATGGCTTCGCATCCATCAACTACCGTCTTGTTCCCGATTGCACGGTGGAGGAACAGGCGCGCGACGTGGCAAGCTCCCTGGCCTATCTCACCAAGCAGGCGGACTTGCTGGGATTCGACAAAGCGAAAATCGTGCTGATGGGGCAAAGCGCGGGCGCGCATCTGGCGGCTTTGGTGGGAACTGACATGAGTTATCTCAAGAAAGCCGGGATGGACCCGAAGGCGCTGCGCGGGGTGATTCCGCTGGATGGCGCCTGCTACGATGTGCCGCGGCAGATCGCGGAGGGTGCCGGCATCATGCGCGCCACCTATGTCGAGGCTTTCGGCAACGAACGCGGGAGACAGCTCGCGCTATCACCCCTGCATCATGCCGCCGCGCCGAATGCGCCCGCGTTTCTCATCCTGCATGTGCGGCGTGTCGATGGCACCGCGCAGTCGCGCGCGCTCGGCGAGGCATTGGGAAAAGCCGGCACCAAGACGGAGGTGCGCGGCTTCGAGGGCTTCGGGCTCAAGGGACACGCGGAGATCAACCGCCGCCTTGGCGATCCAAGCTACCCGGCCACCCCGGTCGTGGATGAATGGCTGAAACGGGTTTTTTGAAGTGAATCCGCACCTTCGGCGTTTGGAATGATGATCTCCTGATTGGAAAAAAGCCGGACCCGGACCGCTCGTGCAACCCGGGCCGTTGCGCCGGCGCATTCCGTGCCGCTGAATGAGGTGATCGCGCATTGACCGCTTGTGGCGGAGCGGGTTCTCTCGTCGCGCAATGAGCGCATTGACCGCCGCCGCCGAAGGATTCGCCATGCCTCCCGAGTGGGCGCGGCAGGAGGCGGTGTGGCTGTCATGGCCGGTGGATGACCCGCGTCACTGGGGCGGCGCGAAACGCGGTCTGATGTGGGCGAAGTTCGCGGAGATCGCCGCCGCGATCACGCGCCACGAACTTGTTAGAATCAACGCGCCGGCGGCGGATCATCCGGCCATCCTCGCGGCGTGCAACCGTGCGAAGGCGGTGCCGGAGCGCGTGGAACTGTTCGACCACCCGCACAACGACGTCTGGTGCCGCGATCACGGGCCGATTTTCGTCAAACACCGCGCGACCGGCGAGGTGGCTGTGAGCGACTGGGAGTTCAACGCGTGGGGCGGCAAGTTTCCGCCGTGGGATCTGGACAACGGGATCCCCGCGCGAGTCGCCGCGGCGCTCGGCATGCGCCTGTTCAAGGGCGGCATGGTGCTGGAGGGCGGCGCGATCGAGATCAACGGCGCGGGCCAGCTGTTGACGACCGAGGCGGTGCTGCTTCATCCCAACCGAAACCCCGGACTGCGGCGCGACGGGATCGAACAACGCCTGCGCGACACGCTGGGCGTCGCCGACATCCTCTGGCTGGAAAAGGGCATCGAGGGCGATGATACCGACGGGCATATCGACGACCTCGCGCGCTTCGTTGGCGGGCGGACGGTGCTCGCCTGCACGGAGCGCGACCTGGCATCGCCTAACAGGAAGGTGCTGGAGGACAACCTCGCGCGGCTGCGGTCGTTTGAAGGTCCCGGCGGCCGGCCCTTCGAGGTGGTGGGGATTCCACTGCCGCAGGCCTGCGAGGTGCCGGGCTGGCGTTTGCCGGTGCTGCCGGCGTCTTATGTGAATTTCCTGATCGTGAACGGCGGCGTGCTGGTGCCGACGTTCCGCCAGGCGGCAAACGACGACCGCGCGCTGGGCATGATGCGCGAGTTGTTTGCGGATCGTGAAATCACCGGCATCGACTGCCTCGATCTGGTGGAGGAGGGCGGCACGCT
>JALOUA010000291.1 GCA_025457625.1 Akkermansiaceae bacterium | reverse complement strand
TCGGCAACCCGATCCTGTTCAGCGGCAATCCCGTCTTCCCGACCGCCGCCAGTGAGAAATCACTCATCTTCACCGGAAACGCCGCCTTGGGAGGCAACCGCACGTTCACCGTGGAAACGGGTAGTACGGTGCCAGGCAGGTTTGTGGAGTTCCAAGGCGTGATTTCCGGCACATCCTCCGGTGTCACCAAGGCCGGTGCCGGCACGCTGCGTTTCAGTGGGAACAACACCTACAACGGCAACACCACCGTCAGCTCCGGCATCCTGGAAATCGCCGGAACCGGCCGCCTCGGGAGCGGTTCCTACGCGGGGGCCGTTTCCATTGCGGATGGCGCCGGTCTGCGCTTCAGCAGCAGCGCCGACCAGACCTTCTCCAGTTCGATCAGCGGCGCGGGCACGCTCACCAAGGACATCGGCAGCGGTTCTCTGACGCTCACCGCCACGAACGCCTCCTTCACCGGACCCATCGCAATCGATTCCGGCACGCTGCAAATCGGCGGAGCCGGCCGCCTGGGTGGCGGCACTTATGCCGGGGCCGTCTCCATCGCCAGCGGCGCCAGCCTGCGATACAGCAGCAGCGCCACCCAGACCCTCTCCGGCGCGATCACCGGCCCGGGATCCTTGGTCAAGGACACCGGCACCGGCACCCTGACCCTCGGCAATGCGAATGGCTACGGCGGCGGCACTTTCATCCACGCCGGCATCATCAGCGTGAGCAACGCCGCCGCCCTGGGCAGCGGTCCCGTCGCTTTCAATGGTGGCGCGCGCCTTGCGGTCGCCGCCGGCCTCGATGTGGCCAACGCCATTGCCATCGGTGCCAACAGCGGAGTCATCGGACGCGGCTTGGTCGAGCCAACAGGAACCGGAACCGCCACCCTCAGCGGACCGATCACCATCGACAACTCCGCTGCGGGTGGAGGGCACTTTGCGGCACCCGTGGCCAATACGGTTCTGCATGTCAAGGGAGCGATCACTTCCGCGGTTCCCGTAAGCTCAAGAATCGGGGCCGTCGTCTTTTCCGGCGGCGGTGCGGGCTACACGGCCTTGAACAACGGACAGGGCACCACCGGTGTCGGCGCCGACAACGGCATCGCCACCTCCGCCACCCTCACGATCGGTGCCTCCGCTGCCGGTATCCTCGACCTCAACGGCTTCAACCAGAGTCTGGCGGGCATCCTTCAGGGAAATTCCACCGCAACCATCGGCAACAGTTCCACCACCGCGGACTCCACGCTGACCATCACGGGTTCCTCCAACTACGCCGGGACCATTGTGGACAGCGTCGCGGGAGGCACCCGCAGGGTGAATCTAACAGTAAGCGGCGGCGCGTTGACCCTCTCCGGAGCCAACGGATACAGCGGAGCCACAACCGTCGGCAACGGCACCCTGCTGGTGAACGGCTCGCTGGCCGCCGGCAGCGAAGTGACCGTCCTCGGCGGCACTCTCGGCGGCACCGGCACCGTTGGGGGAAATGTCGCCGTAGTCTCTAACGGAAACCTCGCGCCCGGTGCCTCCATCGGCACGCTCGCCATCGGTGGCAACCTCGATCTCTCGGCCATGGCCGGCGGCCCCGGCAAACTGGCCTTCGAACTCGCCGCGCCCGCCGCCAGCGACCGGATCGCCGTCACCGGCAATCTGGTCATCGGCTCCGGTTTGCTGGGGCTCGGTGATTTCATTTTCACCAATCCCGGCGGACTCGAGGCCGGCACCTACCCCCTCATCACCAGCGCGGCCATCATCGGTTCGCTGGATGCCGGCGACCTCACCGCCACCATCGGTGACTTCGACGCCGCCCTCGACATCGAGGGCGGCACCCTGCGACTCATGCTATCCGCCAAGGCCGCGGCCGGCTACGCGGGCTGGCAAGCCGCCAACCACACCGCCGGCCTGTTTGACCAAGACCACGACAACGACGGCGTGCCCAACGGCATCGAATACTTCCTCGGCGGCACGGCCGACACCACCGGCTTCACCCCGCTGCCCGCTGTCATCAACAACGGCGGCACCCTCAGCATCACCTGGACCATGGGCGGCGATTATGCGGGGGACTACGGCACGAATTTCCAGGTGGAAACCTCCGAAACCCTCAGCGGTCCGTGGAACGTCGAGAAAGCCGAGCCCGAAGCCGGATTCACCGTGACCTTCCCCACCGGGAAGGAAGTGAAGTTCACTTTCCCGCCCGGCACCGCGAACTTCGCCCGCCTCAGGGTGACACCCTGAAATGAATGGACGATGGTTGATTGGAGTGGCAGCGGCATCCGGCATGCCGCGCTGACGACCCCGCAAGCATCTCGTGCACAACCCTTCTCCTTGGAGAGGAAATCAGGGATCGGACCATTCGATGCTGAATTCGGGAGTGTAACGATTTGTGTGTAAACCTAAAAAAAGAAATGGAACCAAGGATGGACGCAGATTCACACAAATAATCAAAGAGTTATGAATGCTTGGTTTTTCACCCTTAGGATGAAAGTTGAACTTTCCACAAGTCTCTTGTAATCAGTGTCCATCCGTGTTTATCTGTGGTTCATTTTCCCATTAAGGGTAAAAGCCCGCACGAAGCAGCGGACTCGCCGCAGGCCGCAGGACAAGCAGGGGAGATGGCGGGATGCCAACGGAAGGCGATTGGGAGATGAGCCGCTATGAGTGGCCCGGTCATCACTGTTTGGCCACGGCTTTCTGCCACAAGGGCGAGGGCGGCACGTCGTTGGGGCGGCAGATGATGATGCCGGCGTGCTTGGATGATCCGTTGAGATAGTCGGTGATCGGCTTGTCGATGAGGGTCATGCGGCCTTTGGCGCGGTCCGAAGTGGCGTGGGCGAGGTAGGCGCGGTTGTTGATCTTGATGATCAGTCCGACGTGCGAGGTGTAGCCGCTGTGCCAGGTGGTGGTGATCGCGCAGATGTCGCCGTTCTGAAGCTGGCTTTCCACCGCGCGGACCTTGGACTTGGGTATGTGATAGACCGGCAGTTTGGAAACCTGGGCCTCGATCCTGCACATCGGCTCGATCAGCGCGGTGTTGGAGCGCAGGTAGCGGTAGCTTTTCCATTGGACGGTCATCTCGTGGATTTCACGCCTGAGACGCACCGCCCCGGGCAGGCGCGGCGTGATGTTGGTGGCGTATCCGCGGCGCTGGTTGTCGTAAAAAACCTCCTCGAGATGATGCATGCGGCTGAGGTAGCTGCCGGTGCAGACGCCGTTGCGGTAACGCTCGATCTCGACCATGTGCAGCATGTCCTGCGGCTTGTAGGGGGCGGGCTTGTAGCGCAGCATGCGGGCGATCGCCAGCGCGTTCTCATAATACGTCCAGCAGTCCATGCCCGTGAGATTGACCACCGGGGACTCGATGCGGTCGTGCACTTCGAGCGTGTAGTTCACATAGGGGACGCCGACCAGTGCGCGGGCGACCAGAACGGTGCGTTCGCCGAGCGGCAGCCTGCGCCAGTTTTCACGTTCGGCCTTGGCCACGATGGCATGAAACCTGGCCTCGCCCTTGAACACGGTGTTCATGGGCAGACGCGGCGGGCTCGGCGGCGGAACGGCCTTCTGGGCCGGTGCGGAAGTGACAAGCAGGGCGAAAACCGCCGCGAAAATGCCGGATGCTTGGAATTTCATGCCCATCCCATAGCCCATGAAGGTCGATCGGGAAAGCGCTCATTTTCCGGGTGACGCCGACCGCGTGAGCAGCGGTTCGAACACAAACCATTGATTCCAGTGCCGGCGGGCCGTGTTGAACACCGCGGCGGCCCAGGTTTTCGCGACTTCCTCCTCATCGCCCCGCCGCCGCGGGGGGAGGTCGAGCGGTGGATGGACGGTGACGCGGTATCGCCGCCAGCCGTCGCGCGTGATGAAGAGGGGGAAACAAGGCGCGCCCGTGGCCCGCGCCAGAAAGAGCGGGCCTTTCGGCAGCCTCATGCGCAGTCCGGGTTCCACCTCCACGGGTTCCACCTCCACCATCATCGGCGAGATGTCGAAAATCACGCGGTCGCCCTGGACGGCGACGATGCCGCCCCCGGCGAGCACTTTTGCGAGTTCGATTCCTAACAGATTTTCACCGCGGTTCCAGAGGGTGCGGAAGTTCGGGTGCCGTTGTTCGCGGCGGCGCATTTCTTCCTCGCGCACGCGCTGGGCGTTGGGTTCGCGTTCCGGTGCGCGCACCGCGTGAAGCGTGCGGTTGAAACGGTTGGCGAACATCGGCGCGGCGATGTCATAATTGCCCATGTGCGCGGTGAGGATGATGCAGCCTTCATGGCGGTTGGAGAGGTCCTGCATGTGGGCCAGGCCCTCGACCGCCCAATCGACCCCGCCTGTGGCGGTTTCGCAGCGCAGGCCGTCCACGAAGGTCACCGCGAAATTCCAGAACACCCGCCATGCACCGAGGATCGCGCGCGGCTTGCCCCATTCCGGAAACATCGCCCGCAGGTTGCCAACCACCGCCCGGCGCTGGGTGCCCGCCAAGATGAAGAACACCAGGGTCCAGCCTGCGATGAGCACGGGTTCCAGAAACCACGGCACCACCCGCAAAACGTGCGCGGCGAGGCGTGCTGGAAGATCGCCGAAGATCCCCAGCCTGTCCGCCCAGCGTGATGATGGTTCCCGCGTTTTCTCCACCGGCCGTCATCCAAGCGCCCGCGCGCGCCCGCGGCAAGCGCCGTCACTCTCCCGCCTGCCCGGCGTCATCGATCCGGTCTCCGCTGGCAAGCGCCTGGTTGGCCAGTTCGTCGCAGCGCTCGTTTTCACGATGGCCGGCGTGACCTTTCACCCAGTGCCAGCGGATGCGGTGCGGTGCCATGGCCTCCATCAGGTGTTGCCAGAGATCCCGGTTTTTGACCGCCTGATTGGCGGCGGTGCGCCAGCCGCGGCGTTTCCAGCCATCAATCCAGTTCTGGTGGATGGCATCGATGAGGTATTTCGAATCCGAGTGCAGCTCCACTTCGCAGGGTTCGGAGAGCAGGTCGAGCGCGGCGATGGCGGCGCGCAATTCCATGCGGTTGTTGGTGGTGAGGCGGTATGCGGCGGAGATTTCCTTGCGGTGTTTGCCGCAGACCAGCACCGCGCCATAGGCTCCGGGGCCGGGGTTGCCCTTGCATGCGCCGTCGGTGTGGATCACGACCCTTCTCATGCAGGGTCATTACGGAACGGGCTGCCGCCGCCCGGAAACTTCGCGTAAACCGGCGCGGAGAGGACGATGCAAACGATCGCGGTGCCCAGCATGAAAAGCCGGGTGGCTGCGTGTTCCTGCGGAATGGCGAACATGCCGATGATCCCGATGCTTTCCGCGAGCGCGAGACCCACGATCATGGCGGGAAATTTCTTCCGCAATCCGTCGAGACGGGGGATGATGACGAAACGGACAAACAAGGCCGCGGCGGCGATGACCAGCGTGATCACCTGATAGATCACCGGTTCCTCGCCTTGCCCCCCGCCGGCGGGAATGCCGCCGCCCGCGAAGAACTGCATGATGAGCAGCCCGCTGAGGATGGCGAACCAGATCACCCAAAACATGACGGGCATGGGCGGAGTTTGCGGCGACGGATTCATGGCAAGCGGCGTGGATCAGGCCGCCGGATGCGCTTCGCTGGCGAGCTCCTCCGGCAGCAGCAATCCCCGATCCGTCAGGAAGCGGTCGGCGGCGTTGAGGGTCAGCTCGAAATTCCGGTGACTGACGTTGAAGTTGAAGAAGCTGTGGTCCTGGCGCTCGAAGTCCACCAGCGTGCAATCGTTGCCGCGCCAGCGCAGGCGGCGGCGGAAGCGCTCGACCTCTTCAAAGGGCGTGATGCGGTCGGCCTTGCCGTGAAACAGGATCATGGGCGGCAGCTTGCGGCGCACCAGGTTGGAGGGGCTGGATTTTTTGGCGCCGCGCGCGTCGGGAAAGCGGCTGTTGGCCGGGCCCTTGAGGGTGGTGTTGACCAGCGCGCTGAAGAGGACGAGCGCCTGCGGGCGGCAATCCAGCCCGTCCACCGGCGGCATGGCCTTGGGCTTGGGCATGGCGGTGAGCAGCGCGAGCAGTGCGCCGCCTGCCGCGCCGCCGACCACGACGCGCTCGGGATCGATGTGGAAGGTATCGGCATTGTGGCGCAGCCAGCGGATCAGGTCGCGCGCGTCCTCGATGGCCTCCTGCGGTCCGGTGCCGTGGCGCGCGCCGGTGCGGGTTTCCGCGGCCACCGCCACCGCGCCGCGGCTGGCGAAGTGCAGGCAGTGCGGCACGAATTGCGTGGGCGTGGGGGAATCCCAGAAGCCGCCATGGAAAAAAACGACCACGGTCCGGGGTCCGGCGGCGGCGGGTGATTCGGGCAGGAAAACATGCGCCTGAACGGGCCCCTGCGGCCTTTCCTGATAGATGTAGGTGGCCGCGTCCTTGAGGATCTCGCGGTCGCGTGCTTCGCCGATGGGGGCGACTCGTTGCAAAATACTGCTCATGGTGGGGGGCTGCCGGGGGATTCCGCATGCGGCGCGCGATTTGTTTGTTGTGAAACCGCCGTCCTTGTCCAATGGTTTTGCGCATGATCCGCATGATTTGCATTCTCCCGCTGTGTGTGACGGTCATCTCGGCCGCCGACGAGGGCCTGCGTCCCGCGCTTGAGAAAAGTTACAACTCCTGGCGCGACGCGGTTGTCCGCAAAGACCCCGCGGCGTGGCAGCGGACGACGGCACCCCACCGGCGCATGGAGGTGAAGAACCGCATCCTTTCGGAAAAACGGGCATTCCCCGCCGCGGTGTTTGATCTTCCCGCGCCGCCGCCCTCGTTGGCCGGATTGAAGTTTCTCGAAGCGAAACAAAACGGCGCGACGGCCAAGGCCTCGTATTTCGGCAAGATCGACTTCGGCGTGGGCGGCACCCCGAGCGACAATCTGCTGGTGCTCTCGTTCACGGGTGGCGGCGGCGGCTGGCTTTACGACCGCGCGGATTTCGTCAACCTCGCGGCCCTGCCCGAAGTGCGCAAGGAACTCGCGTCCGGCGATCTGGGATATCTCAATGAGACCCCCGAAGCCCGGCCGTCGGGCGTGGTGCCGCCCACGCCGATCGAAGTCGGCCCGGCCAAACACATCGCCAAGGTTTATGTCTTCTGCCCCGGCCGGGAAGTGCGGGTGCAGATCAACAAGATCAGCCAGCATCGTTTCGCCAATGCCAAGGAAGCCGAGGTGGTGATCGGTGGCGCGCGCGATGGCTTGAACGAGGTGCAATACTCGATCCGGAAACTCGAGGGCGGCACCGGCAAGGAAGCCATGACCATCCGCGTCTATCTCATGTCCGAGGTGCGGGGCGTCCAACCCATCAAGGTCTTCGAATACCAGCTCGCCGAGGGCGCGGTGCCCAAGCCCTTCGGCACCGAAACCTTCACAGTGGACGCCGCGACGGTTGCGAAACTCGCTGGCCGGAACTAAAAGGCTGGGACGCACCTCCGGGGCGTCCGGAGGTCGGTCCCTGCCTTGCGGAACGCGCGGGCAGGGACGGCTCTCCGCAGCCGTCCGGCGCATGGGAGGTGATTGATCTGTGAATGAACCCATCCTCCGGGCTTCGCATTCGCCCGGCAATCCCACCTCATGCTCCGGACCGCCCGGAGGTCGGTCCCTGCCAATCCGGACCGTCCGGAGGCCGGTCCCTGCCTGCCGGGTGACGGGTTTCAACGTGGCGCGCCGGCCACCGGTTTCCTGCCGACTGCGAAGCGGTATTTGACCACCGCATCCACGATGCTGTTGGCAAGCGAATTCTGATAGGCGTCGTTGTCGATCAGGCGCGCTTCGTAAGGATGGCTCATGAAGCCGCCTTCCATCAGGATGGCGGGATGACGGACGCCGGACAGCACGCTGAAGCGCGCGCGCTTGATGCCGCGGTCGAAGGTGTGTTTCTGAAGGCGGCGCAGCATCGAGCCGTGGACGGAAGTGGCGAGCGCGATGTTGGCGGAGTCGTGCTCGTTGCCGGCGCGCGACTGGCTGTCGCTGGCGATCACGCCGCGGCCGTAGTGGGAGACGCCCGGCGGCGAGAGGGTGAAGGTTTCGATGGTTGGCGAGATCGACGCGCTCCTGCAATGAGAGAAAGCGGTCGCTGGTGCGGGTCATCACGACACGGAAGCCGCGGGCTTCGAGCAGCGACTTGGTGCGGCCTGCGACCTTGAGGTTGTAACGGGCCTCGGTGCCGAGCGAGTTGGTGGCGCCGGGATCCTTGCCGCCGTGTCCGGGATCGAGGATGACGGTGCGGAAATCGCCCGCGTTGCGGATGAAGTTCGGGCGCAGCACCGGATCAATGAGTTTGGCGAGGTCCATGCGCGAGACGTAGGCCTTGTCGCCATTGGAGGCGACCTTGTGGGTGAAGACGAATTTGACGCCGTTCATCAGGCACTCGTAACCGCCGATCTTGAGGTGCATCTCGACCTTGGGGTTTTCGAGCACGATGTTGTTGCCGTTGCGCGTCAGTTTGGTGAAACTGTAGAAGCGCTTCATGCTATCCACCGAGACGTAATCGCGGCCATCGATTTTCGCGATTTCCCAACCGGCGGTGGGCGCGGCGAGGAGTGCTGCGGGAACCAGCGCCCACAGCGCCAATGCCAGTGCCATCAGGCGTGGCGCGGCGGAAAGAGGCAATTGGGTTTTGCGGGAGCGGCTCTGCACGGGTTCCCAAGGGTCTTAACAATGCAAAAACCGTATGACAACCGGATTTGTGGACAATTTTTCCCGGATGGACGGGAATCGGCTTGCCGCATGTCCGGAGGATTGGGCGTTGCGGTGTGCGGGCAGGTGCGTTACAAAGCGCGGATCATTGCCATGAAAGCCCACAT
>JALOUA010000290.1 GCA_025457625.1 Akkermansiaceae bacterium | reverse complement strand
TTGCTTTTGTCGCGGTATTAGCGCAGTCGTTTTTGAAGTTCTCCATGTCTTCCTTTTGCAACTTGATTTTGTTCTGACAATCAACCAGACAAAAAATCAAACTGCGGTTTTACATGGGATCAATATCGAAAACGCGCTGCTCAGCATGCCGTTTCTCCCAGCCTAACATTCCGATCAGCATTGTTTTCGAACTTTTTGCGAAGGCGTCTTTGTCTTCCTCGGAGGAT
Organism: Akkermansiaceae bacterium; assembly: GCA_025457625.1. Taxonomy (GTDB): domain Bacteria; phylum Verrucomicrobiota; class Verrucomicrobiia; order Verrucomicrobiales; family Akkermansiaceae; genus Luteolibacter. Next base: position 4,005 of record JALOUA010000290.1, on the reverse strand, counting down.
TTAATCATCGACTTGCAAAAATCGATGTAACCCGGAATCGTCAGGTTCATCAAATCCACCTTTTTTTCGGCGACGTATTTGGAATTCGTTGGCTTTGCCTCCTGCGCCCGCAGCGGCTGCATGTGGATTGCGATCACAGCAAGGAGGAGAATAGGAATCCATTTGAGTGCATTCATCGGCTCGTAGGTTGGTTACAGAAACAAAACCAGCCACCTCGGTTTCCCAAGGTGGCCGGGGTGTTTAGAACCCGTGGCAAAACGAGCGCGGGGGCCTTTAGCCACCCCGAGGGACAGCCTGAACATGCGCCGCCGCCACCCCGACCTTTCGGTCTGGTGGCGGCGCTGATGCGGTCAACGCCTACCGTTTGCCACGGGGTTCTAACGCCCCGGCCCGAATCTCTCCGGACGAATGGATAGAACCGATGTTCATCATATTCCGCAAGCTCAAATGGCATGCATTCCCTTCCTCAGCCGGGAATTTTTCCCGCCACTTCCGCAAATCGAGGAATTGAGGTAAATCCCCAAAAGTTCGCCTCCACCATGGGGATCGAACGATTCCCCGCTCAGCCTTCCCCGGTTGGAGCGGGAATCCCGACGGCTGGGAGACATACTGCCGAGACGGCCTGACCCGAGCACCGCTGAGACGGACGACGGAAGGCAGGGGAAATCAGGGTCCCCATACCCGTCCGGTATGGGGTGCAAACAGACGCGCCGGGAGACCGGCGGGCAATACCTGATCCTCTCTTTTGAGATAGCGCCACCTTACAGCGTCAGGCCCAGCGTGATGGATCAGGACCGGGGTTCAATCCCTCGGAGTCGAATGCGAAGTAAACCGGCTCCATACGGGAGGTTGTGGGATCGACGCGGCAGACGATTGGTTCCGGTGACGGGACAATTGTCTCCGCTTCGTTCCCTTCCACCGGGAGGTTGGTTCTCGCGGGCCACACGGAGGGCGCGGCAAGCCGCAGCACCGGAGCGTCCTCCGTCACCCCTCCAACTCCGGGAACAGCGGCGGGGTGCCGTCATCGGCCAGCGGGTTTTCCGGCAGCGGGTCGCCATCCAGCAGGTGCGAGCGCTGGTCGCGCAGGCGCACCAGGGCCTTGTCGTGGATGAAGCGCACGCCATCGAAGACGTTGATGGCACCCGCCTCGTTGGCCGTCCACTCCAGCAGGGCGTGGCTGGCGGCTTGGTTGAGCGAGTCGAAGGCCCGCTCGCCGATGCGGCAGCTGCATGCCGCCAGACCACGGGAGCCGACATGGGCGAAACGCAGGGCCTCCTCAAGCAGGATCGGCACCAGCGGCTTGTCCGGGGATTTTGCCAGCGCCGGCTTCTCCGCCTCGCGGTGGGCCACCCACAGCGCCCAGAGCTTGTCTTCGTTCTTCACCGGATTCAGCGGCAAATAGAGCCAGGTGCCCGCCGGAAATAACAACCGGCCCTCGCCGGCCGGGATGGCGGTGTCAGGGGGAGCGACGGCGGGAATGGGATGCAGCGCAGCGACCGTCAGCGGCAGGCGCAGCAGGAATTCCGTGCCCGCCACCAACCCGTGCGGCGGCCCTGAGCTGTCGATTTCCCAATCGGTGCCATTCCAGAGCAAGCGGATCTCGGTGTAATTCATGATCGAGGGGAGGTGAGTTGACTCATCCAATCGCCTCGCCGCCGCCAGTGCCATCAGAAACTCAACCGAGCGGTAAATTTGCACCTTGCTGGGAGACATGACACAGGGCATGCTGCTATCACCATGAAAACGATGCTTGCCGCCTGCTTTTTGCCGCTGGCGCTTTTCGGCCAAGAGTCCGCCTACGAGGTGCCGAAATTCAAAATTGCCTCACGAGAACAACTCGACGCCGCCGCCGAGAGGGCACAGAAGGAACTCGATGCAATAAATGCGAGGATAGCAGCGGTGAATCCGCCATCCGCCGTCGCCCCGGTCGCCAAAGCGCCACGCGTTGAAGCTGTGCTGGTGCAACCTTCGCCGCCAAAGGAGCCGCTTCCCAGCGACTACTTCAAGCCAGTTGTTGTTCCAAAACCCGAGCCGGAATCTTATAAGTCCACTTCCCAGCTTATCGAAGAAGAACGAAAAAGAGCGGATCAAGCCAGACTGGATCTCGCCCTCACCAAAGAGCAGTTGCAGAAAAACTTTGATGATGGCTGCGACCAGGCGTCTGCCCTTGCGGAATCCCGCTCTAAAATGAACCCTCGCCCTCCTATCCCGCAAGTTTACAACGAGGGGCGTGAAATCATAAGGAATCTCTGCATCGAGGGCAAAATCACGTGGCCGCAACTGGTGGCATTCAACAAGGAATTTTACACCTATGTGATGCGCCTTTACTACCCGCTACCTCCTGCGCCGCCACCCATCGTGATCGCATCAAGGCCGCAACTACCGCCGTCGCGCCCGGATGCGGAAGAAGACTTTTCGCTGGAAATTGCCGCCCAACAGGCCCAAATCCAAAAAATGCAGCAGCAGCAAGAAGCTGAATTGCACGCGCTGCGCATCCAGATGCAAAACATGGAACAGCAACGAATCATGGAACAGCGCCGGATTGAGCGGGACAGAGTGGAAAGGTTCATGGAGAATAGCCGGAACTCCCGGCATCTCCGCTGATCATCCCGCCCGCTCGCGCCCAATACCGGGCGGTTTCACGGCAAGTGACAACAGCACCGATTTTCTACGTCCGGTAAAAGGCACCGGTTTCTGTGCAAACCACGAAAACCTCGCGTCACCCGCACAACAGGTCGGCATTTCAGGAATTTCACTTGTTGCATTTGTTTCAGATGGGTGGCATCGTGCCCCCGTGATGAGCACGACCCTTGAACCTTCCCGACTGAGTCCGGCCGACCAGGGAGCGCTGCGTTCCCTCTCGGAGGCGCTGCATGCGCCGCAGCGTGGCAACGTCGCCAAAATCACTCTGGGCCGCAAGCCGCTGGACCTGCCCGCATCCGCCCTGAATCTGGTGGCGGAGGTGGTGGAGCATTTGGCCGCCGGCCGCGCCGTCACCGTGCTGGGAGCCGAGGAGGAGATTTCCCCGCGTGAGGCGGCGGAGTTGCTCGGCGTCTCCCGTCCGTACGCATCCCGGCTTTTCGACGAGGGCCACATCCCGAGCCGCCGGGTGGGCACCCACCGCCGCGCTTATGTCCGCGACGTGCTCGCCTACCGCGACCAGCAGCACGCCGCCCGCCGCGCCGCGCTCGACGAACTCGCCGCGGAAGGCCAGCGCCTCGGCCTCGGATACTGAGCGGCCATGCAAGCGCCCGTCGTCCTGCTCGATGCCTGCACGCTCTATCCGGCGGCTTTACGCGATGTGCTGATGCGCATGGCCCTCCACGGGCTGATCCTCGCCCGCTGGACGGATGCCATTCACGACGAGTGGATCGAGGCGGTGCTCCGCGACCGCCCGGACCTTTCCCGCGCCCAACTGGAACGCACGCGGCAACTGATGAACCTCCACGCCGAGGACAGTCTGGTCACCGGCCATGAGAAACGAATCGAGAAACTCGATCTACCGGACTCCGATGACCGGCACGTTCTGGCCGCCGCCATCGAGGCTGGCGCGGATGTGTTGCTCACATGGAATCTGCGCGATTTTCCGCAAGCGACACTGGCCGCGCATGGCATGACGGCAGAGACCCCGGACGCGCTGCTCGCCCGCTTGTGTGAGGCTCGCCGCGATCAATTGCTAGCCGTCCTGCGCGAGGCCAGAAGCTGCCTCAAGAATCCGCCGCTCACCGCCGCCGCCTATCTCGAAACCCTGCGCAGTCAGGGACTCAAACGCACGTGCGAGCTGTTGGAGGCGTTCTTGTCCGAGATCTGATGGATAGGCAGGGAGTGGACTTCCGGTTTCACCGAATGATAACTCGACTTCCGAATGGCATGGAAGCATGGTGGAAACACCATGGACCCGGAAGATGACGACACCTCCGACGATACCGAATGGCCGCCCTCCAGATTCCGCATCCTGTGCGCCATGCGGGCACGAAGAATGGCCGGCGTGATGACCAGTGCTGA
>JALOUA010000289.1 GCA_025457625.1 Akkermansiaceae bacterium | reverse complement strand
GAGGCATTCGGCAAACTGCCGGCCGAGACACTCATTAAGCTCATGCTGCCCGAGAACAAGGAAAAACTCCGCATGCTCCTGCTCTATCATGTCGTTGCCGGCAGGGTGCTCGCGGCGGATCTGACCGACGGCGACGTGAAAACCGTCAACGGCGCGAAGCTGAAGATTGATGTCTCGGCCGAAAAGATCGAAGTTGATGGAGCCAAGGTTTTCAGCGCCGATGTCAGCGCCATCAATGGCGTCATGCACAGCATCGGCAAGGTGCTGGTTCCGAAATCGCTTGATGGATTCGCCGGTCTCAAGAACTGATGCCTATATCCCTCCCCCGCAAAAATGGACGTCTGCGGTTAGCCGCAGGCGTCTCATTGCAGGAGGAAGTCACACGACGCCCATCACTTTCGCCTTTTCTCAAATCAAACGAATGCACCGGCGGTTTTCCGCATGACGATCATGTAGGGTTTCGCCCCATGGAAATCCCCATCATGCCGAACCATAGTCACTTTGTCCGCCCCCTGGGTGAAACACCATTCGTCGCCGTGCTGGCTCCGGATACAAACAAGCCTGAAAAATACTGCCATGAATCCCGAAAATAAAGACATCCGGAGCATTCAAACAAATAATCCACTACAAGACCCCGCCACCTTCTCCGTCGGTGACGAGGACTTGGCCGAACCAGCCCGCAGCGGAAGAGCATTCCAGGTCGCCGGCAGACTGCGCGGATCTTCCAGACCGATGTTCGTCATCACCGGCGTGGCCCTGTGCATGGGCCTTGCTTCCTGCGTGGTCCCCTACGATTCATACGGCGGCAATACCGCCACCGTCACCACCTACCGGCCGGGATACAGGATCAATTCCCTGCCGGGCGGATACCGCAGTGAAACCATCTCCGGCAGCACCTACTATTACCACGACGGCCACTACTATCGTCAGGCTTCCGGCGGCTATGTGGTCGTCGATGCCCCGCGCAACAGCCGTTATCATGATGATTACGGCCGCCGCCAACAGATCTACCAGCCGGACCGGTTGTATCGGGAGTCACCCGACCGGCACGACGGACGCTATGAGCGCGGCGAAGTCATCACCCGTCTTCCCGCCGGCTATCGGCAGGTGAACCACCGTGGGGATACCTACTATCAGGTTGGGGACCGGTATTACCGTCGACAGAAAGACCGCAGCTACGTCATTGTCAGCAATCCCTTCTGATGAAGGTGCGACGAGTGGGATGTTTGCGACTTGCGACCCGCATTTCCGCATGAAAGTCCGTTTCCCGCGAAAAGCATGGTGAATGATTGATGCCGGTGTTATGGAATCCGGCGCGATGCAACCCGAGGCGAACAAAACCCTTCAGTTTCCCGACTCTCCGGTCGTGAAAACACGTGTTGAACAAGCCGAGTCACGGGCGGAACAGGCTGAAACCCGCACCGAGCAGGCCAAGACGCGGACCGAAGCCGCGGAAACACGCGCGGAAAAGGCCGAGACACGCACGGAATCCGCGAAGACACGCACCGAAGAAGCCGAGACACGCGCCGAACAAGCCGAGACGTCATTGGAGCGCATGGTTCAGGAATCCTCCGACCCAAAACAACAGGAAGCCAAACCCGTGGCGGTGACCGATTCTCCGGAAACATCCGCCGACTCACTCGCGCTTGAACGGCTGACGCCCCGCCAGCGCGAAGTCCTGCAACTCCTCGCCCGGGGGCGCAATACCAAACAAATCGCCGACGCGTTGAAGCTCAGTCCGAAAACCATCGAATATCACCGGACCCGATTGATGAACTCCCTGAAAACACAGGACCTCACCGGTTTGGTGAGGTTCGCCCTTCGGGTGGGATTGGTTCCAGCGCATGGCTGAGGCACATGGCACCGCGAGGAATGCTCACGGGCGCTGGCGCGTGCGATAGAAACGCCTGGGATAACTCCCCGCATCCGGGTCGGAAAATTCCAGTGAACCACCGTCTGGCATCGTGACGGTGTCGATGAGGGTCCAGGCCTTCAAATCCACCGATGCCTCGATGTCATATTGGCGGCCGATCAGCCCCGTTAGGCTCAGAACGGTTGCTCCGTCTGCGGCGGTGCGGATCCGGGACGTGTGAAGTCCGGGCTTGAAAATCACTTCGTTGGAGAAACCGCTTTGCAAGCCGGCCGCATTGAGCGCGGTCACGGCGAAGTGATAGGTCGCTCCCTCCGCGAGGCCGGGAATCGTTCCCTGCGTCACGTTTCCCACCAGGATGCTTGCGGTGTAGGTTCCACTGGTGGTTCCGTAATGGATGCGATAGCCCGTCACGTCCGTGCCCGGGTTGGCGTTCCATGCCAGCTTCACTTCGTATGAGCCTTGCGATGTTTGCGCCCGGACTTCTCCGGTGCCTTGAAACAGACATGCCATGAGGATTCCAACCACGCACTTCCAAAGCCGGTTGGTTGGGGTGAAACGCGACGGAATCCCACGAGGCTGGACCGTTGTTGCATGAAGCCCGGTTTTCATGGGGTGACTTACCACCATGAAATTCCCCCGTTCCACTAGGGCGATCCCTGCCGCTATCAGGAAATTCCCGGGGGGCTATCCGCTCCGGTCCCTTTCATTCCACCCCGATCCCCGGCGGCGTGCCATAGCCTATCAGCTTTGAGGCCGACTCCGCTTTGGGCACTCTGAAATCATGCACGCCGTAGCCATTGGCCTTTTGGCCGCGGTAGGAACGGCCATCGGTTGAGTCGATCATCACCGGACGGCCATCCTTTTTCTCCGTGCCCAGATACATCGCCACATGGTGGACGCGAACGGCGCCCGCGGGCCCGGTCACCGCCCAGAATAACAAATCGCCGGGCTTCAGTGCGGCGAAGGAGGCGTGCTTGAGATCCCCGGCTTCTCCTGAAACCACATGCAGCCTGCCGTTTTTCCGCAGCCATTCCATCTGTGCACCCGAGCTGCGCGGCGGGTCGATGCCCGCCTTGCGCATGACAAAATACATGGCTCCGGAACAATCGAATCCACCGGCCGTGGGATTCGCGCCGCCCGCGAGATAGGGCAGCCACGGCGATTGCCATGACACCTCAATCGCTGTCTCGATCAAGTGCCGGCGCGCTGCCGGAAGTGCCGCGTATTCGGCCAGCGCGTCAGTTTTGATCCTCGCAGGGCGCGTCTTGGCATCCAGCATCACCATGGGGTCAAGGGATTGGCCGGCCCCGGACAATGAAAGCATCAGGAGCAACGATGGAATCATCCCTTTCATGTGTCATCACTTGCTACAAGGCTTGTGTTCGTGGTTTCAATTTCACTTTCCAGGTTGATTTGGACGCCGGGGTGCTGACACACTACGCGGGATGCCGCTGGTCCGCCACAGCCGATTCACCGCGATCGATTTCGAGTCCGCGGGTGCGGCGCGCGGCGTGGCCGACCGCCCGGTGCAGGTGGGCCTTGCCTCATGGTCGCTGGCGGAGGGCCACGGCGGCGGTTTCGTTTCCCACCTCTCCACCGACGGCCCGGTGCAGTGGTCGGCGCGCAAGGTGCACGGCATCGGGCCGGAGGATCTCAAGGACGCCCCTTCCCTGCTCTCGCTGTGGCCGGAGTTGAAAGCCCGGTTGGCGGGCGCGATGGTGGTGGCCCATGGCAAGGGCACGGAGAAACGCTTCCTGCGCGCGTTCCCGGGCCATGGTTTCGGGCCATGGATCGACACACTGCTGCTCGCCCGCGCGGCCTGGCCGGATCTGCCGGACCACTCGCTGGGCGCGCTGTGCGAACAATGGAATCTCACGGAAAAAGTCCGCTCCATCGTTCCGGACAAATCCTGGCACGACGCGCGGTTCGATGCGGTGGCGTCGCTCGTTTTGTTGGAACATCTGGTTGATGAACTCCCGCTCGCGGACCTGCCCGCGGAACATCTGGCGAAACCCGACACCTCCGTCTGGCACCGGTTGAAACGAAGGTAAGGCGACGGCCAGCGGGACCATCCCACAGGGCATGCGCGTCAAGTTCAGACATCCTGATGCGGTCGGAAAACGCTTTGGCGCGTTTTCGCTCTGGAGAGGCGGCATTTCTTACGGGCCAACGGCCCATCCCGGTGTTGGTGCTCCGCCAGCGGAGTTTTGGATCGGGCCTTCAGGCTGATATGATGTCGGACCGTTGGTCCTACAGATGAGCCAAACCTTTTTCCGGCCCGGCTGCGCGAATTCAAGGCTTCGCCATTCCCGGATCAGGATGTCTGAGTTTGGACGAGGGTTGAAACGCCAAGACGCCAAGAACGCCAAGGGAAGAGGGGTTTTGGATTTTTTACAGAAGGAATCGAAGGGGGCCAATTGGAGGGATTTTTAAGCGGGGCATTGGCCGGGCATTCGTCTTTCGGGCTGGAACAGGCAAGCCGCCCATTGGCCAACCTTCAAATCATTGAATGAACCGTGGATGAGGCAGCGCGAAGCTCCTTCGTTCCCTCTGTTTCCTTCTGTAAAAAACTCTTCTCTTGAAGATTTTGAACAAAACCACCGAAGGCCTGTAGGTGGTTTGGACAGGAGTCCCGCATGGCGGGACGACGTGCCCGCAGGGCGAGAAGCCGTGAGGCGGCTTCGAGTCAATAGTATGCAGAGTGGGCCAATTGGAGGGATTTTCAAGCGGGTCTTTGGCCGGGCATTCAAAACTTTTGAAATCATGCGCATGGACCGCTGCGAGGGACCGCGCGATGCTCCTCCGTTTTCTCTGTTTGCTCTTGTGAAAATTCTTCTGGTGGCATTTCCGCTACAGGACGCGGATTTGGGAGGAGGGTTGGCACGCCAAGACGCTAGGGACGCCAAGGGAAGGGGGGTTTTGGATTTTTTTACAGGAGCACGCGGAGGGGGCCAATTGGAGGGATTTTCAAGCGGGTCATTGGCTGGGCATTCGTCTTTCGGGCTGGAACAGGTTGTTCCAGCCACGGTTGCGGATTTTGGATTTTTTTTACAGGAGCACGCGGAGGGGGTCAATTGGAGGGATTTTCAAGCGAGGCATTGGCCGGGCATTCGTCTTTCGGGCTGGAACAGGTTGTTCCAGCCACAGTCGCGGATTTTGGATTTTTTACAGGAGGAAACGGAGGGGGCCAATTGCAGACATTCTGATCCGGTCGGAAAATGCTTTGGGGCGTTTTCGCTCTGGAGAGGCGGGATTTCTTACGGGCCAACGGCCCATCCCATGCCAGCCCAGGCCAGCGGCCTGGGTGGGTTGACGAGAGGGGCATTCAGGGCTGAAAGCCCGGCCCATCCCGGTGTTTGTGCTCCGCCAGTGGCGTTTTGGATCGGGCATTCAGCCCTCGAAACCACGGGCTGCGGGAAACCCAGCCCGTTGGGCTGGTCTGGCATGATGCCGGGCCTTTGGTCCTACAGCTGAGCCAAACCTTTTTCCGGCCCGGCTGCGCGAATTCATGGCTTCGCCATTCCCGGATCGGGATGTCTGAATTTCCGCGGGGTTGTGTGCCGCGGGTCGCAGGACTCACAACGCGCGGCCGCAGCCATGATCACAACCGATTCCAAACCCGGCGCGGCGCGGGGTCTGGTGCTGGAAATGAAAAAGGCCGCCGAACGGAAGATCGGCGGCCTGAATGAGACGGAAACGACGGGAGACTTGCAACAGGTGCAGGGGTCTCATGCCGCGCGGCGGCGGCGCAGCAGGAGCAGCGTGCCCAGCCCGCCGAGCAGCGCGGCACCCGGTTCGGGGACCGCCATCAACACGACGTCGTTGCCACCGGTGAAGGAATTCGTGCCGTAATCCCCGAAGTAACTGATTTGGAAATCCTGACCTCCGAAAACGTAGGTGTTTCCATTGACTGACGCGTTGCTGAAGGTGCCGTTGATCGCATCCGTGCTGTCGTTCAGCAGGATGAAGAACAGCGTATTGAGCGCGGGCGTGTAGCCCACGGTCACGTTGAGCAAGCCCGCGAGACTGACTCCTCCGGCGACGCTGAG
>JALOUA010000047.1 GCA_025457625.1 Akkermansiaceae bacterium | reverse complement strand
GCCACTGGGGTGCGGTGCATCATCCGTTCACGCGCCCGCATCCGGACGATGTGGCGAAACTCGACGCCGGCGACTACGCCAACGTCCGCGCCGTGGCCTACGACGTCGTGCTCAATGGCTACGAACTCGGCGGCGGCTCGATCCGGATTCACGAGAAGGATCTGCAAGCGAAGATGTTCGGCGTGCTCGGCGTCGGTCCGGAGGAGCAGCAGATCAAATTCGGCCACATTCTCGACGCCTTCCGCTTCGGCGCGCCGCCGCACGGCGGTCTTGCGCTCGGGCTCGACCGCATCGCCATGCTCATCGCCGGCGAGGACAGCATCCGCGAGGTGATCGCCTTCCCGAAAAACAACAAGGGAGCCGACCTGATGGCCCACAGCCCGTGCCAGATCGGCTTCAAGGAACTGCGCGACGTTTACATCCAGTCCACCTGGAAGGATCCGAAGGCCGCGGCCCCGGCCGAGCACCCGGGTTGACACGCGGATGAGTGGTGGCCATCGTGCGGGCATGATTTCCGGGACACTTCCATCCCGGCCGGGCATGAAAGCGCCGGCTTTCGCCGCGGCGTGCTGGTTTCTGGGCATGATGGCCTTCGCGCAGTTGCTCATCGCGGGCATGGCGCTGGCCACCCGCCTTGAGGAATCCCGCGAAGTGCGGGTGGTGGAGAAAGAGGTGCTCCGGCCGGTGGCGGTGCGCGTGCCGGTGCCGATGCCGGCGGAATCCGCCGATCCCGGAGTGGTCTCGCGGCCGCCCGCGACGATGAAACCGGAAATTCCCGCGGTGGTGCCCACTCCATTGGATGTGCCGCAAGTGGCCGATCCGCGCTCCGAGCGCCTCGTGAGGGAAGCGCGCCAGGCACGCGTCGCGGGCGACATGGGCCGGGCGATCATCAAACTGGAGGAGGCGCTCGACCAGTCGCCGGACGACCCGAGCGTGCGCTATGAACTCGGCATGGTGCATGAACAGATGGGTGTTTATGACATCGCCGCTTCGCACTATCAGAAAGTTTTCGAAATGGGAGTCTCGGGCGCGGGTTCCCTCTATGAGATGGCGGCCACCAAGTTGCGCGACGGGTTCGAACAACCCGACGCCATGCTCGGCAAACTCGCGCTCGGGCGCGTGCGCATCTTCAAGAGCCCGAACGACGCCAACGGCCAGCGCGTGATCCTGACGATCCCGGTGCAGAAGTCGCCGGCCGATGAAATCGATGTGGAGGAGATCGCGGTTTCGGTGATTTTCTTCAACCGCACGACGCGGGGCGAGATCGTGCAACTGGAGGACAACTCGTGGGTGAAGGAGCAATGGGTGACGCTGCCCTTCGACTGGGCCGGCGGCGAGGAAAGCCTGCGGATGATTTACACCATCCCGCCGCAGGATGACCAGACGGCGCATCTTTTCGGCGGGCGCGAGTATTACGGCCAGGTCGTCTCGCTCACCTACAAGGGCGAGGTGCTCGATGTGCAGGCATGGCCGCGCGATCTCGCGGCGCGGATTCCCCGGATGCCGAGCGCGCCGGCCTCGGATTTGCTGCTGCCCGAGTTCCAGGACTCGCTGCCGCCGGATTTCGACCCCGCCATGCCGCTTTTGCCGGCGCTGCCCGCCCTCGAGTGAGCCGTTTCCGACTTCCCGCCTTCCATCGTGACCGACCCCGCGCCAGAACACCGACAGATCGGCGATTACCGTCTCAGGGAACTGCGTGCGGAAAACGAAACGAGCCGGCTCTGGCTCGCGGAGCAGGTTTCCATCTCACGGCTGGTGCTGCTCGACGAACTCCGGCCCGAACGCTCGGAGCTCCGGCAGGCCTTTCTCGCCAACATCCGCGCCAAGGCGGCGGTGGATCACCCGTTGATCGGCTCCGTCTATGAGGCGGCGGATGGCGAGGAGCATTGTTTCGCCGCTTCCGAATGGCTGGCCTCCGCCACGCTGCATGACCGCCTGCAGGCGGGTGAGCCGCTCACGGCTGTTAGAATGGCCCACATCCTCCGCCGCCTGGCCGAAGCGCAGCTCTATCATCAGGCCGCCGGTCATGCGACGCGGCCGCTGGGTTTGCACCACATCCATTGTGACGACCATGACGTGGTGCGCATTGACAATCTGGTCGTGGCGGGCGCGCGTGCCGCGGAGCAATCGCGTGAGGACATCACAAGACTCGGCGCGGCGCTCCGGCCGCTGGTGGCGGATGCCCAGGCCGGCGCCACCCGCATGCGCACACTGCTCTCATGGATGTGCGGCGAGGGCATCGAGTCCCCGCTCGACTGGCAGCAGGTCCGCGACATTTGCGAACAGATCGGGCAGCAACTTGCAAACCCGGCGCCCACCTCCGCCGGCAGGCCGGGCAGGCACGCCGGGCGCAAACCCGCAACACGCATCGCGCTGGGGGTCGCCGGCGTGGCGGCGATCTGCATCGTGCTGGTGCTGGCCGTCCGCATGCGTCCGCAGCAGCCCGCGCCCGCGCCGCGCCCGGCCTTGCCGGATGCCATCCTGATTCCCGCAGGCACGCATCCCACGCCGGATGGAAATCCGCAAAATCTGGCGGCTTTCCGGATATCCCCGCACGAGGTGACCATCGGGCAATACGCCGAGTTTCTCGAAATCCTGGACACACTCGCCAAAGACGGCCGCCAGAACGCGTTTGATCATCCCGAACAACCCGCGGAGAAAACCGCGCATCTGCCGCAGGACTGGGCCGCGCTGCTGGCCGCCGCGAAAAACAACTCCACGTGGAACCAACGCCGGGTCACGATCGACTGCCCGGTGGTCGGCGTCGATTGGTGGGATGCCGCGGCATACGCCGAGTGGAAAAAGGCGCGCCTGCCCACCCAGGAGGAATGGCATGCCGCGCTCCTTTTCCAAACAGGGAAACCCACCGCCATCGCACCCGCGGACTGGCTACCGGCAGGCTCGCAAACCACCGACCGCACACCGGCCGGCCTGTTCGGCATGGCGGGGTCCGTCAGCGAATGGACGCGCCTGCCCGCCGTGAATCCGGCCAACCCGCTGGGTGGCCGGAACTGGGTGATCATCGGTGGTTCCTACCTCAAACCCGGCAGCAACGCGCTCAGCCGTGAATGGATCACGGATCGCATGCTGCGCAGGCCGGATCTCGGTTTCCGCATCGTCATGAATGCGGAATGACGCAGCAAAGACTTTGAAATCCGCAAAATTCCCATAACTTGAGATCGTGATTCCACCCGGCATGCTTGTGAAACGCGTCCTGCCCCTGCTTCCCCTGCTGATGCTGCTGACCGCCTGCGACAAGCTGCGGGATGCCGCCAAAAACCTCGAAAAGAAAGCGGGCACCGCCGCAAATCCGGCGGCGGCTCAAGTGACCCAGCTCGATGCCGACAGTTACGAAAGTTTCACCGCCCAGCGGGGCAAGGTGGCGGTGATCGATTTTTACGCGGATTGGTGTGGCCCCTGCCGCTCTCTCGCTCCCATTCTCGACCGGATCGCCGCGGACAGCGGCGGCTTGATCGTGATCGGCAAAGTGAACGTGGATCAAAACCGCGAGCTCGCCACCCGGCAGGGTGTCCGCAGCATCCCGGATGTCCGTATTTTCCGCGATGGCAGGGAAGTCGACCGCTTTGTCGGTGCGCCGAATGAGACGCAGGTCCGCGCACGCATTGAGGTCCACACCAAAGGCCTGTCACCCGCCGGACCCGCAGCGCAGGGGCAAGCCCCCGCGGCAAAACCCCAGCCAGCCATCACTCCGGCCTCGAAAGACTGGCTGCCGCCCGGCATGGAACGGCGCTGAGCACCAGCGATGATTCATCGGGGCGGCTCCCGCCGGACACGGGACGGATCCTGGATTGTTCTCATTCCCACCCTTTACAAGCCGGCGGTTCCCTGCCACTTACCGCGCAATTTAGCCGACCCACGCACCTCCCCACCATGCCCAAAGACACCTCGATCCGCAAAATCCTCGTCATCGGTTCCGGCCCCATCGTCATCGGCCAAGGCTGCGAATTCGACTACTCCGGCGTCCAGGCCTGCAAGGCACTCAAGGAGGAGGGTTACGAGGTCATTCTGGTGAATTCCAACCCGGCCACCATCATGACCGACCCGGAATTCGCCCACCGCACCTACATCGAGCCCATCACCCCCGAAGTCGTCGAAAAAATCATCATCCGCGAGAAACCCGACGCGCTGCTCCCCACGCTCGGCGGCCAGACGGCCCTCAATACCTCGATGGCGCTGCACAAATCCGGCGCGCTGGATCGCCACAAGGTCCGCATGATCGGCGCGAAACCGGAGGCCATCGAAAAAGGCGAGGACCGCCAGCTCTTCAAGGACGCGATGCTCAAGATCGGTCTCGACCTGCCAATCTCCGGCACCGCCCACACGATGGAGGAGGCGAAACTGGTCGCCGAGAAAATCGGCAAATTCCCGCTCATCATCCGTCCCGCCTTCACCCTCGGCGGCCAGGGCGGCGGCATCGCCTACAACCGCGACGAATTCGAGGAAATCATCACCCGCGGCCTGGACCTCTCGCCGGTTTCCGAAGTCCTCATCGAGGAATCCCTGCTCGGCTGGAAGGAATTCGAGATGGAGGTCATGCGCGACCGCGCCGACAACTGCGTGGTCATCTGCTCGATCGAAAACCTCGACCCGATGGGCGTGCACACCGGCGACTCGATCACCGTCGCGCCGATCCAAACTCTAACGGACCGCGAGTACCAGATCATGCGCGACGCCTCGTTCGCCTGCATCCGCGAGATCGGCGTGGAAACCGGCGGCTCCAACATCCAGTTCGCCACCGATCCCAAGACCGGCCGCATGATCGTCATCGAGATGAACCCGCGCGTCTCGCGTTCGTCCGCGCTCGCCTCCAAGGCCACCGGTTTCCCGATCGCCAAGATCGCCGCGAAACTCGCCGTCGGCTACACGCTCGACGAACTGCCCAACGACATCACCCGCGAGACGCCCGCCTCGTTCGAGCCGACCATCGACTACGTGGTCACCAAAATCCCGCGCTTCACCTTCGAGAAGTTTCCCACGGCCAACCCGGTTCTAACCACCTCGATGAAATCCGTCGGCGAGGCGATGTCGATCGGCCGCACGTTCAAGGAATCCATGCAGAAATGCCTGCGCTCGCTGGAAACCGGCCGCTGGGGTTTCGGTTTCGACAGCAAGGAGCCGGTCAACCCGACCCGCGATGAAATCACCCGCAAACTCCAGATCCCCAACGCCGAGCGCATCTTCTGGCTGCAAACCGCGTTCCTGAACGGCTTCACGCTGGAGGAAATCCACGAACTCACCCGCATCGATCCCTGGTTCCTGCGCCACCTCCAGCAAATCGCCGAGGAAGGCAAACAACTCGCCTCCCTCGATCTCAAACGCGCCAAGAAACTCGGTTTCTCCGACCGCCAGATCGCCAAAGCCCAAGGCACTCATGAGGACAGCGTCCGCGCCGAACGCAAAGCCAAAGGCATCATCCCCACCTACCGTCTGGTCGACACCTGCGCCGCCGAGTTCGAAGCCTACACGCCCTATTTCTACTCGACCTACGGCGACGAGAACGAAGCCCGCGAAACGGATAAAAAGAAGATCATCATCCTCGGCGGCGGCCCCAACCGGATCGGCCAGGGCATCGAGTTCGACTACTGCTGCGTCCACGCCGCCTTCGCCGTGAAGGAACTCGGCTACGAGGCGATCATGGTGAACTCCAACCCGGAAACCGTCTCCACCGACTACGACACGTCCGACAAACTCTTCTTCGAGCCGCTCACGCTCGAAGACGTGCTCAACATCTGCGACCAGGAAAAACCTCACGGCGTGATCGTCCAGTTCGGCGGACAAACCCCGCTCAACCTGGCGGCCGACCTCGAACGCCACGGCGTGCCGATCATCGGCACTTCGCCCAAGTCGATCGAACTCGCCGAGGACCGCAAGTTCTTCTCCGCGCTGTTGGACAAGCTCAACCTCAAGCAGGCCGAGGCCGGCACCGCCACCAACGAGGAAGAGGCCATCGCCATCGCCAACCGCATCGGCTACCCGGTGCTTGTCAGGCCCTCCTTCGTGCTCGGCGGCCGCGCGATGATGATCGTCTATTGCGACAGCGAACTCTCCCGCTACATGAACGAGGCCGTCACCGCCTCGCCCGAGCGCCCGGTGCTGGTGGACCGCTTCCTCGACAACGCCACCGAGGTGGATGTCGATTGCATCTCCGACGGCGAAACCTCGGTCGTCGGCGCGATCATGGAGCACATCGAGCAGGCCGGCATCCACTCCGGCGACTCCGCCTGCGTCATTCCGGCCTTTTCTCTAACGGAAACCATCAAGGCGGAGATTGTGAGAGCCGCCAAGGACCTCGCCCGCGAGCTTCAGGTGAAAGGCCTGATGAACATCCAGTTCGCCGTGAAGGACGAAACGCTCTATGTCATCGAGGTGAACCCGCGCGCCTCGCGCACCGTGCCGTTCGTTTCCAAAGCCACCGGCGTTTCCCTCGCCAAGCTCGCCGCCAAGGTGATGCTCGGCCACAAACTCAAGGACCTCGGCTACACCGAGACCATCATCCCGCCGCACTTCTCGGTGAAGGAAGCCGTCTTCCCGTGGAACCGCTTCCCCGGCATCGACATCGTGCTCGGCCCGGAAATGAAATCCACCGGCGAGGTCATGGGCATCGACCCCGACTGGGGCATGGCCTACGCGAAATCCCAGATCTCCGCCTTCAACCCGCTGCCCACCACCGGCAACGTCTTCCTCTCGGTTTCGGATCGCGACAAGGACCGCGCGGTCGCCGTCGCCCGCGATCTGGTGGAACTCGGTTTCACCCTCTCCTCCACCGGCGGCACCCACCAGCGCCTCACCGAAGCAGGCATCCCCAGCAGCCGCGTTTACAAAGTCCTCGAACAGGCCCGGCCGAACGTGATCGACATGATGAAGAACCAGGAAATCCACTTCGTCATCAACACGCCTTCCACCCACGAGTCCCGCGCCGACGAGATCCTCATCCGCTCCACCGCCATCGCCCAGAAAATCTCCTACGCCACCAACCTCCCCGCCGCCGAAGCCAGCGTGAGGGCCATCCGCTCGCTGAAGGAGAGGGAACTTACGGTGAAGAGCATCCAGGAGTATCACGGGTGAGGGCCCGCGGAGGGCTCAGGACCAGAGTCCGCATCCATCGGTTCGCGCGAATCACGTCCGGCATGATTCATGCGCGACTGGATTTTGCGTGATCAACGCATCTTTTCCTTCACGCCAACCATGGGCGGCTACCACGCCTTTTTCCCCAATCCCCCGGACCGAATGCAGGGTGGACAAGGCGCTCAAGGAATTCGCCATGGCTAAGGCGGGAGTGAAATGCCGCAGTCCCGCCGCGTTCTCACGACCGCGCCTACGCCACCGCCGCCTCGATCTGTTTGTCGACGTCCTCGCGCAGGTTCTCGATGATGTAGTCCTGGCGGTCGGGGGTGTTCTTGCCCATGTAGAAGGCGAGTAGTTCCTTCACGCCCTTGCCTTCCTCGTATTCGACCGGATCAAGCCGCATCTCGGGGCCGATCATGAAGCCGAACTCGTCGGGTGAAATCTCGCCGAGTCCCTTGAAGCGGGTGATCTCGGAGCTTTTGCCGAGCTTGTCGATCGCCTTGCGGCGCTCGTCGTCATCATAACAATAGATCGTTTCCTTCTTGTTGCGGACGCGGAACAGCGGCGTTTGCAGGATATACAAATGTCCGTCGCGGATGAGCTCGGGGAAGAACTGGAGGAAGAACGTGAGCAGCAGCAGGCGGATGTGCATGCCATCCACGTCGGCATCGGTGGCGATGACGACTTTATTATATCTCAGCGCCTCGATGCCGTCCTCGATGTTGAGGGCGGCCTGGAGCAGGGCGAACTCCTCGTTTTCATAAACGATCTTGCGCGGTAGCGAGAAGGTGTTGAGCGGTTTGCCGCGGAGCGAGAACACGGCCTGGGTTTCCACGTCGCGGGACTTGGTGATGGAGCCGGAGGCGGAGTCGCCCTCGGTGATGAAGAGGGTGCTTTCGTCGCGGCGCTTGTGTTTGGTGTCGAGGTGGATGCGGCAGTCGCGGAGTTTCTTGTTGTGGACTTTCGCCTGCTTGGCGCGCTCGCGGGCGATTTTCTGCACGCCTTTCAAGTCCTTGCGCTCGCGCTCGGCGGCCTGGATGCGCTTGCCGATGGCCTCGGCCACCGCAGTGTTCTTGTGCAGGTAGTTGTCGAGATTCTGTTTGAGGAAATTGCCGATGAACCCGCGCAGCGACTCGCCATTGGGCGCGATGGTGGTGGAGCCGAGCTTGGTTTTGGTTTGCGACTCGAACACCGGCTCGACGATGCGCACGCAGACGGCGGCCTCGATGCCCGCGCGGATGTCCGCCGGATCGTATTGTTTTTTGTAGAAGCCGCGGACGACCTGGACCAGCGCCTCGCGGAACGCCGCGAGGTGCGTGCCGCCCTGCGAGGTGTTCTGGCCGTTGACGAAAGTATAATACTCCTCGCTGCTCTCGGCGGTGTGGGTGAAGGCGATCTCGATGTCCTTGCCGACGAGATGGATCGGCGGATAGAGCGGCTCGTTTTCCATTTCCTCGCGCAGCAGATCCAACAATCCGTCCTTGGAGCGGAACTTCTTGCCGTTGAAATTCACGGTGAGCGCCGGGTTGAGATAGGAATAATAGCGGCACATCTTCTCGACGAAGGCTTCCTTGTATTTCGCCTTGGCCGGGAAAATCGAGCGGTCGAGCTCGAAGGCGAGCCGCGTGCCGTTGGGCTCGGGGTCGCGGCGCGGATGTTTCATGTCCACGGTGAGCATGCCTTTGGAAAATTCGAGCGCCTTGGTTTCCCCGTCGCGCCAGGCCTGGATCTCGAAGAAGTCGGAAAGCGCGTTGACCGCCTTGATGCCGACACCATTCAGGCCCACGGATTTCTTGAACGCCTCGCTGTCATACTTCGCGCCGGTGTTGATCTGAGCGGCGCAGTCGAAGAGTTTCCCTAACGGAATGCCGCGGCCGAAGTCGCGCACCTCCACGCGGCCCTCGTCGTCGATCTCGACCTTGACCTCCTTGCCGTAGCCCATGATGTGCTCGTCGATGGAGTTGTCGATGGCCTCCTTGAGCAGGATGTAGAGGCCGTCGTCGGGAGCGGAGCCGTCGCCGAGCTTGCCGATGTACATGCCGGGGCGCATGCGGATGTGTTCGCGCCAGTCGAGGGATTTGATGTCTGCTTCGGTGTAATCTGCGGCCATGGGGAAAATTGCTTCGGGTTTCCTAAACGGATGCCGCACGGGACGCAAGGGCGGTGAAGGAAGGAAGAGGATATTTGGGACAGGATGTCCCAAAGACGGACTGGGACTGCAAGTCCCAGCCACTATAAGAAAAAAAGCCGCTCCCCGTCATGGGAAGCGGCTTTTTGCATGAAACGGAGACGGCCTCAGGAAAGCGGCACTTCGGAGATCGTCTTGAGGATCCGCGAGGCGATCGCGTAGGGGTCGCCTTGGGAATTGGGACGGCGGTCTTCGAGGTAACCCTTGTAGCCGTTGTTGACGAAGGCATGGGGCACGCGGATCGAGGAGCCGCGGTCGGCGATGCCGTAGGTGAACTTGTCGATCGACTGCGTCTCGTGGAGACCGGTGAGGCGCAGGTGGTTGTCCGGGCCGTAAACCGCGATGTGCTCTTCCATATTCTCGGCGAACTGGGCCATGAGCTTCTCGAAATACGGCTTGCCGCCGGTTTCGCGCAGATACTTGGTGGAGAAGTTCGCGTGCATGCCCGAGCCGTTCCAGTCGCCCTTGATGGGCTTGCAGTGGAACTCGACGTCGATGCCGTATTTCTCGCAGAGCCGGACGAGGATGTAGCGGGCCGTCCAGACCTGGTCGGCGGCGCTCTTGGATCCCTTGCCGAAGATTTGGAATTCCCACTGGCCGGTGGCGACCTCGGCATTGATGCCTTCGTGGTTGATGCCGGCGTCGAGGCAGAGGTCGAGGTGTTCTTCGACGATCTGGCGGGCCATGTCACCGACGTTCTTGTAGCCGACGCCGCAGTAATATTCGCCTTGGGGAGCGGCGTAGCCTTTTTCGGGGAAACCGAGCGGACGGCCGTCGTGGAAGAGGAAATATTCCTGCTCGAAGCCGAACCACGCGTCGGGATCATCAAGGATGGTCGCGCGGGTGTTGCTCGGATGCGGCGTGCCGTCGGGCATCAGCACCTCGCACATCACCAGCGCGCCGTTGCTGCGGGTGCTGTCCGGATAGACGGCCACCGGCTTGAGCATGCAGTCGGAACTGCCGCCGGGCGCCTGCTGGGTCGAGCTGCCATCGAAGCCCCACATCGGGAGCTGATCGAGCGTCGGGAAAGTGTCGAATTCCTTGATTTGGGTTTTGCTGCGAAGGTTTGGCACGGGAGTGTAACCGTCGAGCCAGATGTATTCCAATTTGTATTTGGCCATGTTGGTCGTTTGTTTTCAGTTTCGGGGGTAAGAGGGTCTTAGCGGGCGTCGGAGCGGATCCAAGCCACCTACCCGAAGATCGAAAAGCGGAAAACGTGCCAATCCCGGGATTTTTTCGGGAGAAAGGCAGAGATCGACCACCGGGCGGTCCGGCAAACAGGGGGTGAAAGAACCAGCCCAATCGATTGCGAAACGAACGCTCTTGGGCGTTTCCATTTTCTACTCATTGGCAGGACCGCCCGGAGGTCGGTCCCTACCCTCATCGCGCGGGAGCTTCTTTTTTTCCCGGGCCTCGCGGAAGAATTGCTGGAGCAGGTGGAGGCAATCCCCGCCGAGCACGCCGGCGGTGATGTCGCAGCGGTGGTTGAGCGGCGGATTGGCATCCAGCAGGTTGATCCAGCCGCCGGCGGCGCCACCCTTGGAGTCCGGGCAGCCGAAGACCACGCGTTCCGGCCGGCAGTGCACAATCGCGCCCGCACACATCGGGCAGGGTTCCTTGGTGACGTAGAGCGTGCAGTCCTGCAGCCGCCAATCGCCGAGTGACTGCTGGGCGGCGGTGAGAGCGAGCATTTCCGCGTGGGCGGTGGCGTCGCGGAGGGTCTCCACCTGGTTCCATGCGCGGGCGATGATGCGTCCCTGATGGACGACCACCGCGCCGACCGGCACCTCGCCCGCGGCGTAGGCCTTGCGCGCCTCGCGCAGCGCCTGGGCCATGAAGTGCGCGTCGCTGTGCAGGTCGATGATGGGTTCCGTGTCGTCCACGGCCGGGGACTTAGCCGACCGATGCGCGCGATGCACGCGCATTTCCGCGGGGCGGGATCTCAAGCGGCGGATGTTGCGAGGGTTTTCGGCAACGTCATGGAAAACTTCGTCTCGCGGCCGGGCACGGAACTCACCGTGATGGCGCCGCCGTGCGCCTCGATGGCGCGTTTGACGATCGAGAGGCCGAGACCTGTGCCTTTGATCTCCTGCTGGGAGTGGTGTTTTTCCACGCGGTAGAACCGGCGGAAGATGTGCGGCAGGTCGGCGCTGGGAATGCCGATGCCGTTGTCCGCGACCCAGATGCGGTGGTCGGCACCGGCGGAGTCACAACCGATTTCGACGCGCAGGCCGGGGTGCGGGTTTTGCTTGAGCGCGTTTTCCACGAGGTTGAAGAGGACCTGCGTCCAGTAGAACCGATCACCCTGCACCACGAGTGATTCATCGGACATGAGGATGAGGATTTCGGCCTGTTGGCCGCGGATGACGGATTCGAGGCGTTCGAGCACGTCGTTGACGCAGGAGCGGAAACGGAACGGCTCGATTTTGAGCGCGGCGGCCTCGCCGGATTCGAGGCGCGAGATGACGAGCATGTCCTCGACGATGCGCGAGATGCGCTCGGCGTGCTTGCGCATCACCGAGAGGAAACGCCGCGCCATCTGCGGGTCCTCGACCATGTCGTCATCGAGCAGGTTTTCCAGATAGCCGTTGATGATGGCCATCGGCGTGCGGAGTTCGTGGGAGGCGTTGGCCACGAAATCCTTGCGGATCTGCTCGGTCTGGTGCTCGGTGGTCACGTCGCGGAGGATGATGCGGGTGGTGGGCTCGCCGCCGTCCGGCGCGGGCAGGCGGGCGGCATCGATGATCCAGGCGTTGAGGCCGCGGGTCTCCAAGTCACCGCGCGGCGAGGTTTGCTGCGGGAGGACGACGCGTGCCTGCGCGGGCTCGCCGGTTTCCAGGCAGCGCAGAAGTGCCTCGGCCAGCCGTGGATCGAGGAATGTCTCGCGGACCGGCCGGCCGCGGAGCTCGCGCATGCCGAGCAGCCCGTGCGCGGCGGCGTTGGCGAAGCGGATGTTGCCTGCGGCATCGACGAGCAGGAAGGCGTCACCCAGCGCGTCGAGCAGGCGGTCGCGCTCGTCGTGGGCTTCGGAGAGTTCCCGCTCGAGGCGGGCGCGGGATGCAACGGACTGGTCACGCGTGGATTGGCGTAAGGCTCGGAGTTTGAACAGCGTCACGCCCCATGCGGTGGCGGCGGCAAGCGCGACGAGGGTGAGGAAAATGGCAAGGGGATCGGTCATTCCGCGGCTTTGGCGACTCGATAGCCGACGCCGCGGACGGTTTCAATCAAGGAACCGCGCGAACCGAGTTTTTGGCGCAGCCGCTTCATGTGGGTGTCGAGGGTGCGGCTGTGCGCGGCATCGCTGTAGCCCCAGATCGTGCGCAGCAGTTCGTTGCGATCCTGCGGTTTGCCGGCGCGTTCGCAGAGGAAAAGCAACAGCTTGAACTCGGTGGAGGTGAGCTCGGCGGGCTGGCCGTCGATGTAGAATTTGAGGGCGTTTTTATCGAAGCGAAACGGCCCGTAGCTCAGATCGACCGTCCCGGGGGTGCCTTCGGCGCGTTTGAGGATGGCCTGCACGCGCAGCAGCAGTTCCTTGGGGCTGAAGGGTTTGGTGAGGTAGTCGTCGGCCCCGGCCTGGAGGCCCTGGATGCGGTCCTCGGTCTGGGCGCGCGCGGTGAGCATGATCACCGGGATGGCCGAGGTGCGCGCGTCGCGTCGCAGCTCGCGGAAGACCGCGTAGCCGTCGCGCCCCGGCAGCATCAGGTCGAGCACGATGAGGTCCGGCCGCTCGCGCAGGGCGGTGTCCGTGCCGGTGATTCCATCGTGCGCCTTGAGCACCTCGAAGCCGGCGCGCTGGAGATTGAAGCCGATCAGGTCGGCGATGTCCTGCTCGTCTTCAACAATCAGAATGCGGTGCATTGCTCGGGAGGCTAGTCGCGCGGTTCAGCGGGCGGGAACGCGCCACGTGTGACGATTTGGTCACAATAGGTCCTTGCGGATCACGCTGCCCGGGGCGGTGGTGCGGGCGATGCCGATTTTGATGCCGGCTTCGAGCGAGGTGTTGACGCCGGTGCGGACGCCGTCGCCGAGGATCGCGCCGAGTTTGAGGCGTCCGGTGTTGACGGGTTTCCCCTGGATGACCGAGACGTGGTGCCTGCCGTCGTGGCGGTGGTTTTCCGTGCAGGTTCCGGCGCCGAGCGTGACGTGGGTGCCGATGATCGAGTCGC
The DNA here is from genome assembly GCA_025457625.1 of Akkermansiaceae bacterium. Taxonomy (GTDB): domain Bacteria; phylum Verrucomicrobiota; class Verrucomicrobiia; order Verrucomicrobiales; family Akkermansiaceae; genus Luteolibacter. The sequence goes on along the minus strand of JALOUA010000047.1, from coordinate 1,685 downwards.
CCACGTAGCATTGGCGGGAAACGTAGGTGTTGTGATAGATGATCGAGTTTTTGATCTCCGCGCCGTTGCCGACATAGCAGTTCGAGCCGATGCAGGTGGCTCCGCGGATGTAGGCGTTGGGCCCGATCTGGCTGTTGGGGCCGATGAGTACGGGTCCTTCGATGACGGTTCCCGGCAGAATGCGCGAGCCGTTGCCCAGGCGGATGACCCCCGACAGGCTGGCGAGCGGGCTGACCTCGCCGAGCAGCGAGGTTTCATCCATGAGTGCGAGCACCTCCTCGTTCATGCGCAGCAAGTCCCATGGATAAATGACCGGGAAACAATTCGCGTCGGTGACGATCTTTTCCATGCAGTCCTCGGGCTTGTCGGAGCCTTTCCAGGCGAGGATATTGCCCTCGGCATCGAGCAGGCAGGCGGCATTCGGATTCCTGCCGAGCATCAACAGCGCGCCGAGCTCGATCCAGTTGTCGATGGGAATGCGCAGCGTGCGCGGGCCCGCCTCCGCGAGGTCCACGAGCTGCAGTCCGGCGCGGCGGAGATCGGCGGCCAGGAGATCGCGCATCGGCAGGTTGGCAATGAGACAGGAGCCGAGCTCGCGGTTGCTGGTGATCGGGGCGCACAGTGCCGGATTGCGGGGAGGTAGAAGCGTCGCCTGCATGGGATGGAGGAATTCCACCACGATCCCGCAGGCGCATCACGCATTTTTTTGCAGGACTTGGAACCAATCGTCTCCACGCCCGATGGCGATCCGGCCGGATTCCAAGCTTCACTTCAAATCCTCCGCTGGCGGCTCCATGAGAGGCCTTCCTGGTATTCCTCGTTCTGCGGCCTCATCTCCACCAGCCGCTGCCAGAGTGCGACGGCGGATTCGAAGACACGGGGCACCTCTTCCGGAATTTTTGACGACAACCGAATCTCGTGTTGCCTTGTAGCCCTTTTGTGCCACAGTGGCCCCATGAAAGAAGCAATTGTGCGAGCGAGAGTGGATTCCAAACTAAAGGCTGATGCCGAAGAGGTCTTCGGGATTCTGGGCATCAACACGACTGAGGCGATTCGTATGTTCCTCAGTCAAGTCAGGCTCCGACGCGGCATGCCGTTCGTCGTGGGGATTCCGGACAATGGAGACTTGCTGCTTCCAACTCCGATGAGGCAGAACGCCATCGATTCCGTTTATGAGTCCCAAACCCGGTGATGTTTACCGTGTGGATCTGGGTATGGGAGGAAAGGTCCGTCTGATGCTGGTGGTATCCCGCGAGGATGCACTCGCACCAAGAGCCTTGTCGATTTGTGCTCCAATCACGACCGCATGCCGTGGATCCGCATACGAGGTGGAACTGCCACCCCGGCCGTTTTTGCGTGAGCGCAGTTACGCCAACTTGCAGGGACTCCAGGCCATTCAACACCACGAACTGCAAGGCCCGGTCGGGGTGTTTCATGGCCGTGTGATGGATCGCATCCGTGAAGCGATTGCCTTCACCTTCGATATCAAGCCACCCGAAATGCCGACGGACGGCCGTTGAGCGCCGCAAACTCCAAATCAAACAGGGTTGATTCGCCGGTCATTGTTGAATTCGCGGCTGGGAATGTTCACTTCAAATCCTCCAGCCGCTGGCGGCTCCATGAGAGGCCTTCCTGGTATTCCTCGTTCTGCGGCCTCATCTCCACCAGCCGCTGCCAGAGTGCGA
>JALOUA010000046.1 GCA_025457625.1 Akkermansiaceae bacterium | reverse complement strand
GCGCCCATGCGCGTGGTGGGGCGTCTGCCGGAATGAAGCTGCGGCAACGGTTTTTCGCACTTCGATATCCGGGTATTCAGCGCCTGCCTTCGACCTGCCGCCTCACGTCGCGCAGCATCCTGTTGTAGGTGGATTTCCCCATGAGCATGGGTTCGCGGATGATTTCCCCCCGGACGGTGCTCTGCTGCACCACCTCGACCCGGCAGGTCACGGTGAATTCCGAATTCCCCGTTCTGCGCCAGCGGACGGTCGGCCGGATCATCACCGGATTCGGGTTGCCGATGGTCGTCCACGCGATCTCGGCGGTGCGGCCTCCAAGTTTGTTGAAGGTGATGCTTTCCGGGCCCTCGGAGTGCACGGAAAAACCCCGTGCTTCGAAGACCGCGAGCACCGCCTTGCGGATCGCCCCGGACGAGTCCGTCCGGATCCGGGTGGAGGCGAGGTTGTCCACTCCGGGGCCGCCGCCGCCCACCGCCGCGCCGCAGCCCGAGAGCAAAAGAATTCCCAATCCCGCCAGCCATGATCTGCGATTCATGCGGTGACGATGGCTTCACCGCCTCTCATTCGTCGAGCACCAAGTCGCGGCAAGCCGCGAATGCCGCAGCGGCTTGACCTGCGGTTCGGCTTCGCAGGGAAAGTGTGCGAATAATGGGCTGGCGGCGATGAAATGGCCGGCATGGGGCCATTGATTGCGGGCATGAAGCCTCACGGGGTTTCCTGATCGGCCTCGGGAGCCTTCGGCAGCTTGTCCACTTCTTCGAGCAGGTTGACGATGTCCACGCCGCGCACGGCGGAGGCGTCGTGGCGGAAGTGGAGCACGGGCGTGGACTTGAGCACCACGCGTTTCATCACCCTGCCCTGGATCGAGCCGTGCTCGCGGTTGAGTTTGTCGATCACCGGCGCGGCGTCACCGCCCAGCACGCTGGTCCAGACCTTGGCTTCCTTGAGGTCCTGGGTGACCTCGACATCGCTCACGGTGACCAGTTTGCCGTGCCATTCGTAATCCTTCTGGATGACATTGCCGATCTCGCGGCGGAGCAGTTCGTTGACTCGGTCTAGGCGGCGGGACATGGCTGAAGAAGTGAAAGTGTGAAGTGAGCAGCGATCAGTGGAGATTCGAGTTTGTAGCACTCGATGATGTCGCCTTCCTGGTATTCGTTGAACTCGCCGAGGCGGATGCCGCACTCGAAGTTCTGGCGGACCTCCTCGACCTCCTCCTGGAAGCGGCGCAGGGTGGACATGCGGCCGTCGAAGACCGGCACGCCGCCGCGGATGACGCGGGCGTGGGCCTTGCGGTGGATGCGGCCGTCGGTGACGAACGAGCCGGCGGCGCGCCCGCGGGAGAGTTTGAAGACCTGCCTGACTTCGGCATGGCCGATGACAGACTCGCGGGTGAGCGGCTCGAGCAGGCCGAGCATCGCCTCGCGCACCTGGTCGATGAGTTCGTAAACGACGGAGTAGAGTTTGATTTCCACGGCGGCGGCTTTGGCGGACTTCACGGCCTTGGCCTCCACCTTGACGTTGAAGCCGATGATGATGGCATCGGTGGAGGCGGCGTAGGCGACGTCCGACTCGGTGATGGGTCCGGCGGCGGCGGTGATGAACTGGCAATCGACTTTTTCGGATTCGATGGCGAGCACGGCCTTTTTGATCGCCTCGACGGAGCCCTGCACGTCGCACTTGAGGATGAGCTTGAGCTGGTTCTTGCCGCCGCCGTCGCGGACCATCGAATAGAGGTCCTCAAGGCGGTTGCGGTGCTGCGGTTTGAGGCGTTCCAGGCGCAGCGCCTCCTGGCGCTCGCCGGCGAGGGTCTTGGCCTCGCGCTCGGTTTTCATCTCGGTGAGGTGGTCGCCGACGTTGGGCAGTTCCTCGAAGCCGATGACCTCCACCGGCATGCCGGGGTGGGCGGATTTGACGGCTTGGCCGCGGTCGTTGATGAGCGAGCGCACCTTGCCGGCGTAGGGCCCGCAAATGAAGGCCATGCCGGTCTTGAGGGTGCCGGATTCCACGATCACGGTGGCGGTGGTGCCGCGGCCGGGAACCACGCGGGCCTCGATGACCGCGGCGCGGGTGGTGGTCTTGGGATTGGCCTTGAGTTCGAGCACCTCGGCCTGCAGCGCGATGAGTTCCAGCAGGTCCTCCATGCCCTGGCCGGTGAGCGCGGAAACCGCGGCGAATTCCGTGTCGCCGCCGAAGTCGGTGGTTTGCAATCCCTGCTCGGCGAGCTGGGATTTCACGCGGTCCACATTGGCGGAGGGCAGGTCGCACTTGTTGATGGCGACGATGATGGTCTTGCCGGATTTCTTGGCGTGGCTGATGGCCTCCAGGGTTTGCGGCATGATGCCGTCGTTGGCGGCCACCACGATGATGACGATGTCGGTGATGTCCGCGCCGCGGGCGCGCATGTCGGAGAAGATCGCGTGGCCGGGGGTGTCGAGGAAGGTGATTTCCTGGTCGTTGTGGATGACCTGGTAGGCGCCGATGTGCTGGGTGATGCCGCCGGCCTCGCCGGCGACGACCTTGGACTTGCGGAAGAAGTCGAGAATGGAGGTTTTGCCGTGGTCCACGTGGCCCATGATGGTGACGATGGGCGGGCGGTCCTTGAGCTGGTCCTCGGGTTCCTCGGCGGGGATTTCCGGTTCCTTGATGACTTCCTCGACCTTGTGGAAACCTTTGTCCTTGTCGCGTTTCTCGCGTTCGAAGGTGAAGCCGTGGATTTCACAAATCCGCGCGGCGATCTCCGGCTCCAACGGCTGGTTGGCGGCGGGAAAGACGCCGATTTTGATGAGGTCGGCGGTGATGTTGAAGGGTTTGAGGCCGAGCCGCGCCGCCAGTTCGGGAATCAGGATGGGCGGCTTGATGACGATCAGTTTGGGATCGGACGGCTCGTCATCGGCTGGCGGCCCGGTTTCCGCCACCGGGGCGGCAACGGCGGGCGCGGCATCCGCCGGGATGACCACCATTGCGGGATCCTCGCGCTCGAGCCGTTTGGAGATGCTGCCGAGCATGCTTTTGGGTGCTGCCGGGGCGGCTTTGCGCGCTTTCGGTTTGGTCGTCTCGGAGAACAGGTCGAGGGCTTCGCTTTTGGCTTTTTCAAGCTTGCTGGGTGCCGGGGCGGGCGCTTCGGATTCCTTGCGCTGGCGCTCGCGGCGCGAGAGCTTCTTGGAGTCGTCGAGCAGGTCGAGGACTTTGTCTTTTTCAGGGGAGCTGTCGCTGTTTTTGGGCATCCGGCTTGGGTGCGTGGTTCGGGAAAATGCGGGAGGGATCACTCGTTGGGGACGGCGGTTTGGCTGCCGCTGACGATTTCCTGCGCGCGGGCGAGGATCGGGGCGGCTTCTTCGATGGAGATTTCGAGGGCTTCGGAGATGTCTTCCTCGGACATTCCGATGATGTATTCCGGCGCGATGCCGCCGGCGAGCGTGAGTTTTTCGGCGAGTTCGTCCGAGATGCCAAGTTGCTCGCCCAAGGTGTGGGCGGCGCCGCCGATCTTTTCCTTGAACTGCTCCTCCTTGGACTCATCGCGGCGCACCTGGACATCCCAGCCCATCAGGCGCGAGGAGAGGCGGGCGTTCTGGCCCTTGCGGCCGATCGCCTTGCTGAGGTCCGCCTCATCGACGGTGACGTGGACGACCTTGTTGGCTTCATCCACGGTGATCGAGCGGAGTTCGGCGGGCTTGAGCGCCTCGCGCACGAATTCGCGGGGGTCCTCGCTCCAGCGGATGATGTCCACCTTCTCGTTGTTGAGCTCGCGGACGATGTTCTTGACGCGCGCGCCGCGCATGCCGACGCAGGCGCCGACGGGATCGACCTTGGGATCGATGCTCCAGACGGCCACCTTGGTGCGGAAGCCGGCCTCGCGGGCGATGCCGCGGATTTCCACGGTGCGGTCGGAGATTTCATTGACCTCGGCCTCGAACAGGCGGCGGACGAAATTCGGGTGGCTGCGGGATAGGATGATCTCCGGACCGCGGCCCTCGTTTTCCACGGCGAGCACGTAGCAGCGGATGCGGTCGCCGATGTTGTAATCCTCGCCCTGCACGCGCTCCTTGTTCGGCATGACGCCCTCGAACTTGCCGAGGTCGATCATCACGTCGTTGCGCTCGAAGCGGCGGACGGTGCCGGAAACCACGTCGCCGGCGCGGTCCTTGAATTCCTCGTAGATCATTTCCTTCTCCGCCTGGCGGAGGCGCTGCATCATCGTCTGCTTGGCGGTCTGCACGGCGATGCGGCCGAAGTCCTTGGGAGTGACGTTGAATTCCTGGATGTCGCCGGGTTGCGCCGCGGGGTTCTTCTTGAGCGCGGTGCTGAGCGGAACCTGGTTGAACTTGTCCCTGTAGTCCTCGTCGGCGACGACCGTCAGCGAGGCGAAGATCCGGGTTTCGCCCTTGCGGGTGTTGACGTCGGCGCGCAGCGTCTCGATGGCATCGGCCCCCGGGACCATCTTGCGGTAGGCGGATATGAAGGCGAACTCAAGTGCGGCGACGACCTTGTCGCGGTCGATGCCTTTTTCCTTCTCATAATACTCGATGAGGGCGACGATATCGTTGGTCATGGCGGGCTGTGTCTGCGGACGCCGCTTCTGAGGTCCGGAGACGCAAAAGAGTGGGTGCGAGACCCACTCCTTTCTTTCGTCAGAAGCCGTGCGACGGGGCTTTTAGAAGTGCGGCAATGGCCATGCAAGCCCAAACTCGGCTCGAACCGGCATGTCGCGTGCTTGACCCGGGGTGCGGGACCGGGTAGATCATCGCGCTCCCGCAGCCGGGCAATCGTCGGGCGTCCCAACCCGTCATGAGATGATGGCTTTCACTTTCAGAATCCTATGGTTGATCCTGCCATCACTCGTGGCGTGGATGCCAGTGGCTTGTGCGCCCGCAGGCTCGTCGCGCCCGGGCCAGACGAGGGCGCAGCCGGTGCTTTACCGCTGGTATGACGACGGCGGACCGGGCAAGGTCGCCATCCGGATCAGCCTGCCGGATCAGATCGCCGAATTCGAGCGCGGCGGCCGGCCGATCGGCTGGTGCTACGTGGCCACCGGCCGCGAGGGATATGGCACGAAGCCCGGGCCATACCGCATCACCGAGAAGATCGTGGACAAGTATTCCAACCGCTACGGCTGGATCGAGGATGAGTTTGGAAACGTCATCGAGCCCGATGCGAAGCACAGCGACAAGGTGCCGGAGGGCATGATTTATGTGCCCGCGCCGATGCCCTACTGGATGCGGCTTACTTCCTATGGCATCGGCATGCACGGCGGCTATATCCCGGAGCCCGGGAAACCGGCATCCCATGGCTGCATCCGCCTGCCCAAGGAATTCGTGCCGGTGTTGTTCGATTCCGTGGATGTCGGCACCCCCGTGGTCATCACCAACGCGCCCAGCACCCAGGGACCGCGTGTTTACGGCATGCCGGACACCCGCATCGCCGGCCAAGCCGCCGCGCGGCGTGATGACGGGTTTCGATCCGATCCCTGAAGGCCGCGGATCACCGGCAAAACCGCGCCCGGAGAGCGACAGTGGCGGATTTTCCAGCTCCGCTCATGGCTGGGCGGGAGCGGGCTGGGCGGGAACGTAGAGCTCCGAACCCTTGGCCAAAACCGTCGCACTGGTGAGGTCCAGTCCGTTGAGGTCGTTGAGACGGGCGATGTCGGTGCCATGTTTGGCGGCGAATTCTCCGTAAGTCATCTCGGTGTCCACCATCACGGTGCGGATTTTGCCTTCGGGTTCCACCGGGGCCGGCTCCGTGGCTGCCGGTTCCGTGGCTGCCGGTTCCTTGGTGCCGGTTTCAGAAACCGGCGGGGTTTCCTTCACGGCCGCGGCGGGTGGAGTGGCGGGCGGATCGGATTTCCGTTCTTCCGCCGCGGTGCCGGGAATGCGGATTTTCTGTCCGACCTTGAGCGTCTTGGGGTTGATGCCGGGATTGGCGGCCAACAGGGCGTCCAGCGCGATGTGGTAGCGGCGGGATACCGCACTGAGCGTTTCACCGGATTGAATGGTGTGGCTGCCACCCGCAGGCACCGCCGTTGCGCCGCCACTGCCGGCGGCGCTGCCTTTGGCGGGAAGTTTCAACGTCTGGCCCGGGTGGATCACTGAACTGAGTTTCAGGCCGTTGGCCGCCGCCAGTTCCTGCGCGGTGCAACTGTGACCCCGTGCGATGCGGGCGAGGCTGTCGCCCGGCTTGACCGTGTAGGTGGCTGCCTGACCCATCACGTCGGTGCACAACAGCAGGCCGAGCCACAACAATTGCCTGAGGGAGGTTTTCATATCCCGGTCAAATTTCCAGATGCCCGGACTGGCCGCAAGGATAAATCAAGAAATCTTAAACATCAGGCCATTTGTCGGCCGCCGAAAGGGTTGCAAATCGCCACATCAGGCGCGGCCGAGGTAGGAGTTGTCCTCGGTTTTGACGTTGATGCGCTCGCCGACGTTGATGAACAACGGAACCTGGACGACCAGGCCGGTCTCCATGGTGGCGGGTTTGTAAACGTTGTTGGCGGAATCGCCTTTGACGCCCTCGGAGGACTCGGTGACGGTCATGGTCATGGTGAGCGGAAGCTCCACGGAGACCACGATGCCATCGGCGATGAGCAAGGTGTAGATCTGGCCCTCGATGAGGTAGTTTTTGACGTTTTCGATGAGGTCTTCGTAAACGACGGCGTCCTCGTAAGTGTTGGGATCCAGGAAATGATAGCCGCTGCTGTCCTTGTAGGAATATTCGTGGGGCGTGCGTTCCAGCACCACGCCTTCAAGCGAGTCGTTGGAGGTCATCCGCAGGTTGAACACCTTCTTGGTCGCCACGCTGCGGATCGACATCTGCACGTAGGAGGCCATGCGCGGCGGCGTCTTGAGTTCGGTCTCGGTGACGAGGCAGACTTCGTTGTTGTGGCGGACGGCGTGTCCCTTGCGGAGGTTGATGACGGGTGTGCTGGCCATGATTTCGGTTGGAGGGGCGGGCATAGGGGGCGCGGCGCGGCGAGGCAAGCGCGGAATTGAAAACGGCCGCGCGAGGAAACGGCTTGATTCATCAAGTTATCCAAATATTCTCGCAGGCCGAACCAATTCATGTCGAAACGACGCAGCAAGCAGGCCGCAACGCGTGCGGCGGGCCGGCCAAAGGGGGACAAGTCCTCGTTTGGCGAGGTGCTGACCCTGGCGAACCGGCGGGCGCACGAGCGGGCCAACCGCCGCAGCGGCCGCCGGGAGCTGAAGTCCGTGCGGGCGGCGATCGCCGCGACTCCGGCGGGCGGGGTGGACGCGGCAGCGGTCGATTGGCCCCGGCGCCTGACGCGCTGGCTGGCGGGGCTGGTGTTGCTGCCGCTGTGCTGGGTGACGTCGTGGACCTTCCTCTCGCGGTTTTCCCATGCCACGATGGAACGCGGCTTCTGGCAGACGCCGGAGTTCTGGTATTTCGCGCTGGGCGCGCTGTCGATGGCCGGCTGGTTCTGGTCCGGCTTGTTCAAGTCGTTTTTCCTCTATCTCTATGTGTTCGGCCACGAGTTGACGCATGCGGCATTTGTCGTGCTTTTCCGCGGGCGGGTGACCGATTTCCATGTCAGCACGGAGGGCGGCTACATCACCACCAACAAGACGAACCTGGTGATCGCGCTCTCGCCGTATTTCGTGCCGTTCTGGTCGGTGATCGGAGCACTGGCCTATGCGGTCCTGCGTTTGTCGGCGGATTTGAAACCGGGCTGGGATCAGGCGTTTTACGCGGTGATGGGCGTGACATGGACGTTCCACATGGTGTGGACGCTGTGGATGATTCCGCGCGATCAACCGGACTTGAAGGAAAACGGCACCTTTCTCTCGCTGGTGGTGATCTATCTGGCGAACCTGCTGGTGCTGGTGCTGTTGCTCTGCCTCGCCGCCGAATCGCCGCTGCGCGACGCGCGCGACTTCGCGATGGAATGGCTGCGCCACGCGGCGACCGGTGGTGACGCGGTGTGGCGCTGGCTGCACGGCCTCGCCGATGGCTTCATGAGCCGTGGCAATTGGTGACTCCGCGGTTTTTGCGGGTTGCCATGGCGCGGGGTGGGGGAGGATATTCGCAGCATGATCTACGCGGACGCCAATGCGACCACCCCCCTGCTGCCGGAGGTGCTGGAGGCGATGCTGCCATGGCTCGGAGGCGGCCACGCCAATCCTTCCGGCTCGTATGCGGCGGCGAAACGCGCGCGCGCCGCGATCGACCGGGCGCGGGAACAGGTGGCGGCGTTGATCGGCGCGGAGCCGGAGGAGATCGTTTTCACCGGCTGCGGCACCGAGAGCGTGAACACGGCGCTGCGTTCGCTGGACGCGCTGTGCGGGCCGGGCGCGGCGGTGGTTTCCGCCATCGAGCACAGCGCGGTGCTGCGCTGCGTCGAGAGTCTGCCCAGGGAAACGCGGCTCGTCCCGGTGGCTGGCGGCGGGCGGCTGGCAATGGATGCTTTCGAAGCCGCGCTCGATGGCGCGGCCTTCGTTTCCATCATGGCGGCCAACAACGAGACCGGCGTGATCCAGCCGCTGCGCGAGGTGGTGGAAATCGCAGCCGCGCGGGGCATTCCGGTCCATACCGATGCGATCCAGGCCGGCGGCAAAATCCCGCTCGATGTGAAGGCGTTGGGTGTCGATCTGCTGTCGCTCTCGGCTCACAAGTTTCACGGCCCCACCGGAGTCGGCGCCCTTCATGTACGGCGCGGGTTGAAATTCGAACCACTGCTGCGCGGCGGCGGTCAGGAAGGCGGCCGCCGCAGCGGCACCGAAAACACCGCGGGCATCGTCGGCATGGGTGCGGCGGCGGCCATCGCCGCAGCCGGCATTCCCGCCGGTCTCGCCGGGGCGCGCGACGCCTTCGAGCAGGCGGTTCTAACAAGTATCGCCGGCGTGACGGTCAACGGCGATCCCGCCCACCGGCTGCCCAACACCAGCCATCTCTCGTTCGATCAATGCGATGCGTCGGGGCTGCTTATTCTGTTAGACGCGGCGGGCGTCGCCTGCTCCGCCGGCTCGGCGTGCATGACGGGCAAACAACGGCCGTCGCACGTGCAACTGGCGATGGGCATTCCGGCGGAGCGCGCGAAGAGCAGCCTGCGTTTCAGCTTCTCCCGCCCCAACACGGTGGAGGAGGCGGTGCGGGCCGCCGGCCTGCTGGCACGCGCGGTGGAAAAACTGCGGCGCGTGCAGGGTTCCGGAGTGGGGCCGGTGGTGGTTTATCCTCGAACGGACATTCGGAATTTCTAATTGGATATCAGGTTCCCGCTTCAATCCCTGATGCCGAATCCCCGATCTCCATGGATCATTTCTCCTTGCCGCGGATGCGCCTGGCTTCGCGCACGCGCACCAGCGCCTTCTCCGCGAGGTCTGACACGCTGTCGTCCTCGTCCTTCGAGTATCCATCGAGCAGTTTCACGGCCCAGTCATTGGTGAAGTTGACCAAGCCGCGGATGATCTTGAGTTTCTCGGAGCTGGTTTTTGCCTGGGCGGCGAGTTGCAGCCAGAGGTCGCGCAGCGCGTCCGGCTGGCGATTGATCTCACTGGTGTCGAGGAATCTCAGCGCGGCATCAAACGCGCGTCCGCGCTGCTGCTCGTCAACCTGGGAGGCGATGAAATCAACGAGCAGCGGGAAGGCCGTGTCATCGGACCAGCCGCCGATGGAAATGACCGCCGCGACCTGATCCTTCGGCTCGCTGCCGGTGAGCGCCTTCTTCACGAGATCGAGCGCGTTGTCACCGCCACAGCGGCCTAACAGACGCAGCGCCGCGTGCCGGATGTCGTCGTTCGCGCTGTTTTGATATAGACCGGCAAGGGCCTTGGCATGGGTGGCGCGGTTGGGGGATTTTTTGAGGATTTCCACCAGGTTGTCCTCCGCGGCCTTGCGGATTTCGACGTTGCCCGTGCTTTCGAGCACCTTGAGGAAGGCGTCGAACTGTTCGTCGCCCGCCATGTAGCGGATGGCCTGCAGTGCGGCGACCGCTGTGCCCGGTTTGTCGGTGCTGCGGATGGCATAAGCCAGCAGCGTGGGCACGACGGCCGGGTTCTTGCGCATGCGGAGCACGTCCCGGATCAGCGTTTCCCGCACATCGGGCAGCATCTCGCCGCTGGTGGCGAATTCAGCGATCCGCGCATCGACATCCGTGCCATCAACCGACTTGGCGAGAAACAAGGCCTGGTAAATTGTCTGGCGGGCCTCCACGACGCCGGTGTTGGTGGCGGCATTGAGCAGGAGTTCGAGCTTCTCCGCAGTGACCGGAATCTCGGTGGTATCGCTCTTTGCGGCCAGGTTGATCATCTCATTGTAGAGCTTGGCCTCGCGGTTCTTGCCGCTGCGGTCCAACAGATACCATGCGAGCAGCACGACGAGGATTCCAAGGATGGCGGCGATGGCGGCTTTTGCGTTGTTGCTGAGCTTGCGCGGGCCGGCCGGGGTCATCGGCACGGAGTGGATCTGGGCGCGGACCTGCACGGTTTTGGCGACGACCGGCACGGGCGCGGGCTCGGGTTCGGGCGGCGGCAGGTCGTGCGAGGAAGTGTGCACGCTGGGCTTCGACCCCTCCGGCGGCATCAGCGGCTGCGGGGCGGTGATGTTGTTGACGGGTTCCTCGTCTTGCGCGGCGGCCTCGACAGCGACCACCGGCGCGGGTTCGTGCGCTGCGGTCGGGTGTTTTGCCAACAGCGCTGCGGTGGGCGGAGGCTGCGGGCTTTGGGCGGGAGCAGCCGGAGCGACCGTGGTCACCGGCACGGGCTCGCCACCGGGGATGATCAGGCGCGGGCGTTTGGGAACTTCCGCCGGCTGGGCGGTGCCCATGCTCATGGTCGGGTTCGGATTCTTGTCGTTTTGCAGGAACACCGAGAGTGACTCGCGCGCGGATTCCGGACGGTCCTGCGGCAGGCGGTTGATCTGCCACATGATCCAGTCGCAGGCCCACAGCGGGATGTCCGAACGCAGTTCCTGCAGCGGTTTGACGGTGTGGTTCAGGTGGGCCGTCATCACTTCCATGCCGGTTTTTCCGTTGAAGGGATAAACCCCCGCCAGCGCCTGGTAATACACGCAGCCCATCGAATAGAGGTCGGAGCGCGCGTCGAGCGGCACGCGTTCGAACTGCTCCGGGGCCATGAAGAATATCGATCCGAAAACCGCTTCCAATTCCTGCAGTTCCTCGCGGGACTGGGATTGGGTGAGGGTGGCCAGGCCGAAGTCCACGATCTTGATCTGGAATTTTCCGGAGGGCAGCCAGGTGAGCATCAGGTTGGAGGGCTTGATGTCGCTGTGGATCAGGTCGAGTTCCTGCGCGGCGATCAGCGCCTCCTGGGTTTGCATCGCCAGTTCGCGGAAGTCCGGCCAGGTCAGCGGCGCTTTTTCGATCAGTTCCTCCAGCGTCTTGCCACTGATCAGCTCCATCACCACGTACGGTCCGTCCTCATCGCTGCCCACGTCATAAACCGTGACAATGTGCGGGTGCTGCAGGGAGGCGAGAGCCCCGGCTTCCTTGATCAATTGGCGGGTGGATTCCTCCTGCAACTCGGAGTCGCCCGCACTTTTGGAAATACGCTTGATCGCCACCTCGCGGTTCATCCGCGTGTCGTAGCCCCGGTAAACCGCACCGAGGCCACCCTGGCCGATCTTGCCGCGGATTTCGTATCGTTCTTCCATGATTGAATGGTGCCTCGGGTGGGTGGGTGCGGCGCGGCCCCGCGGCACGCGTCAGGATGCCGCGCGTTCCAGCCGGTCGCGCCGGTAAAGCGTCGGTGACAAGCCGACGATGCGCGCGAAACTCCGGTTGAATTGCGAGAGTGACTGGTAGCCGACAAGGAAGGCGATCTCCGAAATCCGGGCCTCGGGCTTGAGCAGCTCGCGCTTGGCCCAGTCGATCCGGCAGCGGTTCACATAATCGGTTAGAGTGAGGCCCGCGGAGTCCTTGAACAGGCGGCAGAAATGCGACTCGCTCAGTCCCGCATGGCGCGCCACCAGACCGAGCGGCAGCGGCTGGTCGAGGTGCGCGTGGATGTATTTGCGCGCCTTGGCGATGGCGGCGGGTTCGCTGCCCTCCTCGATGATGGCCAGCGACTCGGCATGCTCGCTGAGCTGCTCCGCGAAACTCTGCAACAGCGTGACCATGCTTTGATAGCGCAGCGGCTCGACAAAACGCGTCTGCATGTATGCGGTTTTGAGTTTCTCCCTCGAGGCCTTGTCGAGCGTCTTGCGGCCGATGGCGCCTAACAGCTTTTCGAACTGGTCGGGGGTCGGAGTCTTGCTGAAAACCTGGCCGGTCTTGAGAAAAGCAATGCACGACGCGCCCATCTTGACAGGCACCGCGGTCGCGCACAACCCGGCGAAACAATGGCAGGTCGTCGGCCCGTTCACCTCCGCTTCCTTCATCAGCCGGCGGTTGGTCTCAACGCATGCTCCGCAGGCGCTTTCGCACACATTGAGTTCCTCACAAAAGGGGCTGCGGTTGATTTTCTGCTCATCGAGACACCAGCCGTCCGGATCCGCGGACACGATCCTGAGCGGCAGGCCCGTGGCGGTGCGGAACGCCTCCTGGTACATCTTGTAGCGGTCCGAATTGGCAATGCGCTGAAGTAGGGAATTCTCGAATTCCTGATGGGGAAATGTCGCGGTTTGCATCGTTGCAGGTGCTGGAGACAGGGGCAGGCTAGCGGCTTCCATTTCGATTTCAATCATTGTTCGGTAAATTTGCCGCGGCTGAAAGCGACCACGATGACGATCGAAACAATCGAGCTGAGCGGCATCAGGACGGCCGCCAGCAGGGGACTCATGTGACCGGCCATCGAGAATGCGACGGTGGTCACATTGTAGATCATGGCGAACCCGAAGGCCGCCCGCACCGCGCGCGTCCTTGCCCCCGCCATGCCTAACAAGCCGGGCAGGAATCCCAGTCCCGATCCCAGCGTGTAGAAGTCCGCCTTGGACTCCAGCAGGCTGCGGTCCACCACCGGCGTGCCTGTCACCAGCGCCGCATCGAAGGCCAGCGAGTCGTTCGCGCCGTCTCCGAGGTAGAGGGTGTCCTGGCGGTCGATGTCTTTCACTCTCAACGCCTTGTCCTCCGGCGAGAGCCCGCCGTGGGCCCGTTCGGCGGGAAGGTGGAGCAATTCGGCCATCCGGCGCACCTTTTCCGGGTGGTCACCCGACAAAATATGCAGCGCCAGCCCGCGGCGGTCGAGCCATTGCAGGACATTTGCGGCACCGGCCCGCAGGGTTTCCCGGAAACGGAACGTCGCCCGCAGCCCGCCGTTTTTGCGTAATTCCGTGCCGCTCCCGCCGCCGGCTTCCGCCACAGCGGCAGCGCCCGTCCAACCGCCCTTGCCCAGCGACCAGAGCGACCCGCCGTCCTCCAGCGTGACACCCCATCCCGGATACTCCCGGGGCCTGCCCTCACCATGTTCGGCCAACAGTTTCTGGCCCCGCAGGCCGAGTCCCTCGAGCAGCGAGCGCGAGACCGGATGCAGCGAACCGCGCGTCATTCGCGCCAGCGCCAGTGCCCCGGCATCGTCGAGAGTCGCCAGGGCCTCCGGATTCTCCAAGACCGGCCGCTCACATGTCAGCGTGCCGGTTTTGTCGAAAATCACCTTCTTCACGCGCCGCAGCCGCGGCCATAGCGTGGCGTTTCTCACGAAAACCCCCAGTCGCTCCATCGTGGTGGCCGCCAGATCGTCCGCCAGCGGGATCGCCACCCCCAGCGCACACGGACAGGAAACCACAAACACCGAGATCATTGCCTGCATGCCCGTCAGCCAGTCGCCTTGCACGCCCCAACCGACCAGTGCCGCCACGCCCAGCACCAGCACGATGCTCAAATACACCCTTAGCAGGCGGTCCAGGCCCGGTGATCCGCGCTCGCCTCGCACCGGTGCGGTGAGCTTCGCCAGCAGCGAATCCTGCCACGTTTCCGCCGCGCTCAACACCGCGGGCGAGCGGCTCAGCAGGATGGCCCCGGCCGGCAGCCGCGAGCCTGCCTCATACCTCACCGGATCCGCCTCGCCGTGGATCCATTCCAGCGAAAAATCCGCCTCGCCCTCCGCCAGCACGCCGCTCACCGGCAGTGCCTGCCCCGGCGACAAACGAAACCTCAGACCCGGCGCAATCGCGTCCCGGTTCACCGATCCGGCCGATCCATCCGCCAGCGGCAGAGTTTCCGGAACCGGTTGCGCCCGCACCAGCCGCCGCCGGTTGCGATCCACTGCCGACGTTTGCAGGTATCTGCCGGCCAGCATCAGGAATACGAAGATCGAGACGAAATCGAAATACAGCAGCTTCTCCGCATCCAGCGCCCAGCCGACGATCGATCCGAGATAGGCGGCCACCAGTCCCAGCGCGATCGGCAGGTCGATGTGCAGCGACCCGGCGCGCACCGCACGCCATGCGCGATCGATAAAATACCCGGCCCCCACCAGCATCGACAGCGTGGCTGAGAGAAACGCGATCAGGCGGAACAACCCGGCGAACTCGAAATCCGCCGGCATTCCAAGATAGACCGGCAGCGAGAAACCCATCGTATTGAGCGCGAATGCCGCGCACAGCCCCATCCGCGCCGCCAGCCGCCGCCGTTCGTGATCGCCGCCGCCGCCCGCGCGCGGGGCCGCCACGTAGCCGAACTGGCAGAGTTCGCGCAAAAACGCCTCCACATCGCACTTCCCCGGCAGCCATTCCAGGTGCAGCCGCCCGCCCGCCGGATGCGCCGCCACCCGAATGCCCCCCGGATGCCGGGTGAAAAGTTTCTCAATCAACCACACGCAGCCGATGCAGGAAATCCCCTCCAACCCCAGATCGAGCCGGGCTTCCGTGGCCTGCAGCCCGGCCTCCCTCTCCGCCTCCGACACCTTCGGTCCGAGCCAGCCGAAATCATGCTCCTCGAACGGGCGGCTCCTCACGGGTGCCACCGCCAGACCCTGTTTCAAATCATAAAACCTCTCGAAACCCTGATCCGAGATCAACTCCGCCACATACTCGCAACCCCTGCAACAGAACCGCTCCGCCGCCGATCCTGCCGCAAAATCCGTCCCGCAATGCGCGCACGTCGCCATGGCCCGCAGCCTGCAAGACGCCCGCCCCGCCGCAAGCGGAATCTCCCGGCCATCAGAGGGAATTTTGCCCGGCAAATGCTCCGGCTCGTCGGCGGTGCCTGACCATCATACCGGGTCGTGTAGGGAACAGGCCAAGACCTTCAAGATCCCTGTTGAAACGCCGCAGCATGAATTGAAGAAACCACCACATCAAGCCCGCCCGGGAACGTAAACCCGTCTTGTGGCCACCGCTTCACTCCAAACCCACCCGCAGGTCCCGCACGCTCCACAACAATCCTTTCGCCGCGCCCGCCGCCTTGCCACGCATCTTGCGCGCCCCATCCTTCCGTCGCGGCCCAAAACGCTCCCGCGCCGACTCAAACGCCGCATTCACAAATTCCTTGCTGCCGATGATCGCCCCGTCCGTGAAATACCTCACCCGGCAGCGCA
>JALOUA010000288.1 GCA_025457625.1 Akkermansiaceae bacterium | reverse complement strand
CATCGAAATCATCCAGCAGCCCACCGAACCGGTCAAAACCTTCGACGAACTCACCCAAAAGATCATCCTCGGCCTTGCGGGCGGCGGACTGGCGCTCGGGCTGGGTCTTGCGTTCATGTTGGAGCTTCTCTTCAACCGCAAGATCGAGCGCTCGGTTGAAATCCAGACGCGTCTGCAACTTCCGCTGATGCTGTCCATCCCCTTCGTCCGCCGCGGCGAACGGGGCGGTCTCCTGCTGGGCGGCGGCAAGCGCGACGCGCCGCGTATTGGCGACAAGGGTGCCGAATGGGTGCCGGTCGAGGGTGTGGAAGAACTGTCCATCGCGAACCAGGCCGAAAAAAACGATCATTTCATTCTGCCTTACTCCGAGACCATCCGGGACCGCATCATCTTCAACTTCGAGGTCAACAACGTCATTCACAAACCCAAGCTGGTGGCCGTCACCGGCATGTCCGAAGGCGCGGGCACCTCCACCATCGCCGCCGGCCTCGCGAAATCCTTCGCCGAAATCCGCGGAGTCAAGGTCCTGCTGGTTGACCTCAGCTCGTTTCACCCGCAGGAAAACCCGATATTCGGCGAGATCCCGCGCCATTCGCTCTCCAATGCGCTGCGTCTCGCCCAAAGCGACGATTTCAGGGACCGTCCGCAGAACCTCTATTACGCCAACGCTCCCTCACGTCGTGACGAAAGCGGCCTGACCCAGTTCACGCCGCTCCACCTCCATGAAATGATGCCGATGCTCCATGCCAGCGAGTATGATTACATCATCTTCGACATGCCGCCCGTGGACCAGACCAGCCGCACGCTCACCATGGCGGGCCTGATGGACAAGGTGCTGCTGGTGCTCGACGCCGAGAACACCAGCCGGGAAGGCCTCAAATGGGGATACTCGGAACTGACCAAAGGACGTGCCGACGTTTCCTGCATCTTCAACAAGACCCGGACCCACGGTCCGGACTGGTTGACGGGCGGTCATTGACAGGCCGGCCCTCGCGCCCGGCCGTAAGAATGAAGCTCCGCAACCATGCCCGATCACACGATTCATCCGGTTTCACACGCCATGACGGGAGGTTCCCATGGCCTGCTGGCACGCGCCTATTATCATGTGAAACCTTATCTTCCGCTCGGTCTGCGCTGGGCAGTCCGCCGGATCCGCATCCCTTCCATCCTGCGGCGCAACGCCGACTCGTGGCCCATCGACGAGTCCGCATCCGGCAGGCCCGCCAACTGGAAGGGCTGGCCGGATGGCAAACAATTCGCACTCGTATTCACTCACGACGTCGAATCCGCAGCCGGTCTTCACAACGTCAGGAAGCTTGCGGAACTCGAAACCCACCACGGCTTCCGCTCCTCGTTCAATTTCATTCCGGAAGGCCCCTATGAGGATCCCGCCGAGCTACGCGCCTGGCTGGAGGACAGGGGATTCGAAATCGGCGTCCATGACCTCCATCACGACGGACATCTCTACGAATCCAAGGAAAGCTTCGGCCTCAAGGCCGAAGGCATCAACCACTACCTCAGGAAATGGCGGGCGGTCGGATTCCGCTCCGGGTTCATGCTCCGACAGCTCGACTGGCTGCACGACCTCAACCTGCTTTACGACACCTCGACATTCGACACCGATCCCTTCGAGCCCCAGCCCGAGGGATCCCACACGATTTTCCCGTTTCACATCCAGCCGCCCGCCGGAGTTGAAGGACCCGGATATGTGGAACTCTCCTACACGCTCCCGCAGGATTCGACGTTGTTTCTCCTGTTGCGCGAGAAAACCCCCGCGATCTGGCAGCGGAAACTCGACTGGATCGCC
Source organism: Akkermansiaceae bacterium (assembly GCA_025457625.1). GTDB lineage: Bacteria > Verrucomicrobiota > Verrucomicrobiia > Verrucomicrobiales > Akkermansiaceae > Luteolibacter. The sequence continues at coordinate 2,475 of JALOUA010000288.1, read as the reverse complement.
CGCAATGGCGGACTCGCCCTCATCAACATCCATCCGGACTACGTCGATTTCGGCAATCAGCGGATTTCAAATAAAACCTACCCGGTGACGCTGCTGACCGAGTTCATGGAATACATCCGTTCGCACTACGCGGACGCGTACTGGAATCCACTGGCAAAGGACCTCGCGTTCTGGTATCGAAACCGCCATCCGGCGAACGCACCCGCCGCAAACACCCCTGCCCCCCGCATGTCATGATCAGGCTTCGTCACAAAATGCTGATCCACGTATTCCGGTTGTTCGATCAACTGGTCATGGTGGCTGCAGCCATCGGCATCATTTATTTCCGCCCGGAGATCTTCATGCAGGGCGGCACTCACATCCTTGAGGCCACTTTCCAGTTCGAGGATGCGATCGGCATGCTCATCCTGCTCGTCGGCTGGATCGGCATCTTCGACTACTTCATCCGCTACCGGGCGGACCGCCTGGTGGCGCTCCACACCCAGCTCAAGAACCTCCTCAAGGCGACCAGCCTCGCCGCCTTCTGGCTGATGGTCATCAGCGCGCTTTTCTCGGTGAAGAGCTTCAACATCCTCAACATCCTGATCTTTTACGTGTTGGTCACGGTGATCGGTGTCTTCAGCAGGCTTTTCCTGCGCATTCTGCTGTTGAGCGCGAGACGCTCCGGCTACAATTACCGCTACCTGCTGGTGATCGGCGCCAATGAACGTTCCGGGCAGATCGCCGCCAAGATCGAGCAAAAACCCGAACTGGGCTACAAGATCGTGGGCTTCGTCTCGGAGACCCCCGAAACGGCCGCGGAATGGCGGGCCAGGCCCAACATGCGGTGGAACATTCTCGGGACGCTCGACGAACTCCGCCAGATTTTCACCCGCGAGCGGGTCGATGAAGTCATCGTGTGCCTTCCCGTGGACGCGCGCTTCCGCGACATCGCCGCCATCATCCAGAACGCGCGCGAACTCGGAATCGTTGTCAGGCTGATGCCCGAATTCGCCGACGGCTATCTTCTCAAGAACCTGCACATCGAGGAATTCGAGGAGGAATATGTCATCACGCTGTTCCGCGAGCAGATGCTCCTGCAGCTGCTGCTCAAGCGCGGCATCGATGCGGCGATCTCCCTGATGGTTCTGGTCATCCTGTTTCCCATGCTCGTGCTCGTCGCCATTCTCATCAAGCTCACCAGCCCGGGCCCGGTGTTCTTCGTCCAAAACCGGGTCGGCATGAACCAGCGCCAGTTCAAACTCTACAAATTCCGCTCGATGGTCGCCGACGCCGAGGAGCGCAAATCCGAACTGCTCCACCTCAACGAGCGCGACGGCCCCGCTTTCAAGATCGACAACGATCCGCGCATCACGCCCATCGGCCGCTTCATCCGCAAGACCAGCATCGACGAGCTGCCCCAGCTCTTCAATGTGCTCAGTGGCGAGATGAGCCTCGTCGGACCCCGTCCGCCGCTCCCGGACGAAGTCCGGAAATACGAGTGGCTGTTCCGCAAGCGCCTCTCCGTCAAACCCGGCATCACCTGCATCTGGCAGATCAGCGGCAGGAACCACGTCTCCTTCGAGCGCTGGATGCAGATGGACCACGAGTACATCGAAAACTGGTCCATCTGGCTCGACCTCCGAATCCTCTTGAAAACCATCCCCGCAGTGCTCTTCAGCCGGGGGGCTTCGTGACGGGTCAACACATGTCGGTAAAAGCGCCTAAATTGCTCGCCATCTCCTCAGGCGGAGGGCACTGGGTCCAACTCCTGCGACTGCGACCCGCATTTGAAGGCTGCAAGGTCGTTTACGCGACGGTCTTGGAGGGCTATCGCGCGGACCTCGGCGAGGGGGCGGATTTCCGGGTGATTCCCGATTCAAACCGCTCCAACAAGATCAGGCTCATTCGTTCGGCGTTGAGCATCTTCTGGCTGGTCTTCCGCCTGCGGCCGGATGTGGTCGTCTCCACGGGTGCCGCTCCGGGGTATTTTGGCGCGCGCTTCGGCAAGTGGCTGGGTGCCCGCGTCGTCTGGGTGGACAGCATGGCAAACGCGGAGGAGCTCTCCATGTCAGGTGCCAAGGCTGGATCGTTCGTGGACCTATGGCTCACCCAGTGGCCTCATCTGGCCCGTGATCGCGGGCCTCATTGTTTTGGCAGCGTGTTATGATCTTCGTCACCGTCGGAACCGATCAACCCTTTGACCGCATGCTTCATGTGATCGACTCGTGGGCGCGGGAGAACCAACGTAAGGATGTGTTCGCGCAGATTGGCGCGGGTGCTTGGAAACCGGATTTCATTGAATACGTGGAGTTTCTCGAACCCCGCGAATTCAAACGGCGCTTCAACGAGGCGTCGCTCATCATCTCCCATGCCGGCATGGGCACCATTCTCTCCGCACTGCTCCACGGCAAGCCCATCCTCGTCATGCCCAAGCTTGCCAGTCTCGGCGAGCATCGCAACGAACACCAGCTTGCCACCGCACGCCGCATGATG
>JALOUA010000287.1 GCA_025457625.1 Akkermansiaceae bacterium | reverse complement strand
TCATGGATTTGAGGGGTTTTGTTGGATAGCTGTTTTTTCAGGTTCACCCATTTGCAATGCTCGAAAATCTCAGGATGTGCGGAGTCGTCAATCTGATTTTTTGGGAATGCGGACAGGTGTGCCGGGTTCGATGGGAATATGTGTGCGCCATTTCGCGGGTTTAGAAAAATCCCGATTATTTTTCCTGGCATGGATTCACTTGGAAATCCGGGCATTTTGCTCGACGCAGGCGGGGTTTCACGGTCTTTCTCTGCGCGCCCATGAGTGATCCCGAGACGACCCGCCCAGAATCCGCCGGAGTTTCCGCCGGTGCCAAGCCGCCCGCGCGGCGGATTTCCAACTCCCGTTCGAAGAAATCCGCCAAGTCACAGAAGGCGAAAAAAGACGGCCGGGACAAGGCGGCCGCGTCATCCTATCCGGTTTTTGACTTGTCCGAATCCCCTGCGGAGCAGCCACCGGTGGTTGAGGAGCCCGGGATTCAGGGCGATTGGCCGGAACCGGAATCGGCCAGCGCCGGAGAAGCCGCGGCGAAAGAGGGCTCCAAACGCAAGCGCCGCCGCAAGAAAGGCAAGGGCGGCGGCCAGCAGATCGCCTTGCAGCCGGCGACGGGGGATGCCGGTCCGCTGGCCGGAAGCGAGACGGCTGCGGCCACGGCTGCCCAGCCGCGTCCGTCGCCACCGCCCCAGCGTTCGAAGCATGATCCGGAAAAGATCGCCAAACTGGCGCTCAAGATTTACCTCGCCGAGGTCAGCGAGGAAGGCGTCGCCCTGATCGGCGACAACGATGCCAGGGAACTCTCCCGCCGTTGTTTCAAACTGGCGGAGATTTTCATCGAGGAGGAAACCCGCCACCGCTGAGGGCGGAGGCACTCAGGATTTCCAGTTCAGCGCGCCTTTTTTGAGGGCATAGACGTAGGCGACGACCAGCACGCCCGCGAAGCCCGCCATGCTGGCGAGGGCGATGGGACCGTCCGCGATCAGATCCCGGAACTGCACCGCCCACGGATACATGAAGACCACCTCGATGTCGAAGAGCACGAACAGCATCGCCACCAGGTAGAACTTGACCGAAAACCGCGGCGCGCCCTCGCCGACCGCCAGCATGCCGCATTCGTAGGCGCTGTCCTTGGTCGGGTTGCGCCGGGCCGAGCGGCCGAAGATGACACTGGCGGCAAGCACCACCGCGGCGAAGCCGGTCGCGACAATGATCTGGAGCAGAACGGGAAGGTATTGGTCGGGCATGGCAGGACGGGCAAGCGCTGGCGGAGCTTTCCGCAGTCGCGGCGGGTAGGAAAGAAAAAACCCGCGCCCGATGTGGACGCGGGTTGGTGAAAACCAAACACAGGTTTTTTCAGTCCTGGGCGGCGGCCGCTTCCTGCGCGGCGGCATAGGCGCTGGAAGCTTCGTGCACGCGTGAGGTGCCCTTGTATTCCTTGCCGATTTTCTCAACCAGCCCGCGGGTCACGAGATTTTGAAGCTTTTCGTAAGCACGCAGGCGCAGCATTTCCTCTCCACCGCTCACTGCGTTGCGCAGCTTGAGATTTGCAAAAACCCGCTCGAACAGGTCGTTGAAACCGAACACTTTTTTCTCGGATAGAACATTCACGAGCTCGTCAGTGACATGGTCAGGAAGACGGCGGGAGAATCGGGTACGTTTCGTGGTGATTGCCATAACGATGTGAACCTACACCCTCCCGTGACAAAAGCGACTCAAAAAATGGGCGAATATCCAAAATGAAAATAAAATATCTGCAAGTCTTAAATTTAAATTTTTAAAAAAATATTTTTCCGTGTGGAATGGCTGCCAGCTTGACAGCGGTGACATTTGGGACAGTCTCTGCGCCCCGGCGCGTCGGAAACGTGGCGGCAACCCCTTGATTCCCATGAAAAAGGACATTCATCCGAAATACAATCCGGTCGTCTTCGTGGACATGACCACCGGCACGCGTTTTGTGTCGCGCTCGACGAAATCATCCGAAAAGAAAGAAGTCATCGACGGTGTGGAGCACAGTGTGATTTCGATCGGCATCACCTCGGACTCGCATCCGTTCTTCACCGGACAGAAGCAGTTTGTGGACACCGAGGGCCGGATCGACAAATTCCAGAAGCGCTTCGGCGCGGTGCGCCGCGTCGGCAAGCCGAAACTCGACTGAGTTCCGGCATTGCGTTTGGTATCGGATCGGGGATACTTTCCAGCGTGATCCGGAAGATTCTCCCAATGCGTCGGCTTGTGCCGGCGTTGCTGTGGGCATTGGCCGCCGCAGGCTGCGGACCGGCGGTGACGATGGTTCAAAACCCCAGCGCCGCGGGTGCGAAGGGTGAGACATTCGGCTATCGCAAGTGGATTCACCCGACGCAGGAGCCGGACGTGGTGATGATCGGCATCCATGGTTTTTGCGGCGCTTCGCTTGATTATACCAATTTGGGCAATTACCTGCTGGCCCACCAACCGAAGACCGGACTCTACGCTTACGAGTTGCGCGGGCAGGGCAGCGATCCGATCCACCAGCGGCGTGGAGACATCGGCAACCCGAAGGACTGGTATCATGATTTGTTCGCCTTCACCCAACTGGTGCGGGAGCGGCATCCGGGTGCGAAAGTCGTGTGGTTCGGCGAGAGCATGGGCGCGCTGATCGCGGCGCATGCCTGGCGCGAGTCGCCTGATGGACCGCCGCCCTGTGATGGACTGGTGTTGTCCAATCCGATCGTGCGTTTTCGCGATGACATTCCGGCCTGGACGCCGGGCCTGGTCCAGGTTGCCGCCACCACCCTGCCCTTGGCGCGGGTCTCGCTCGAAACCTTGTCCGGCGGCCAGAGCGTGCAGATGACCCAGAAGTCGGTGCACGGCGAGCAGGTGAAAAAGAATCCCTACCATGTGGAGCAGCACACGCTGCGCCTGATCGGTTCGCTCAGCCAGTTGATTACCACCATGAACGACTGCGCCGCCACCTTCCAGGCTCCGGTGCTGGTGCTCCACGGCGGCCGGGATTTTTTCAACAACGACTCGGATGTCCGCGGTTTCGTCGCCCGCATGCCGGAGGAAACACCGGTCACCTACAAGAATTACCCGTCGGCCTACCACCTGCTGATGTATGACGAGAAAAAGGAGGTCATTTTCCGCGATGTCTGCCGCTGGGTCGACCGGCTGCGGAAAAACAAGCTCAAGAACTGACCTTGCGGCGATCGGTGATCGTCGCCGGGGTGGAGCGCTTGTGCGACCAGGCGGTGGGAAATTCCCCGAAAGACGTGCCGGACGAGGCACGGAAAGCGCTTTTCAGCCAGGCAGTCGGAATCACCTCGCGGCGGTTGCAAAAAGGTCGGCATGCGGCGGGTCTCCCGCCCTTGAGCGTGCGGGCGAGTGATGCCGCACGAAAAACAGGCGCTTTTCAATCAGCCGATTCCGGATTTGCACGCCGGGCTAGGCAAAGCGGCCGCCCCGTGCTAATGGACATTTTCACATGGCTGATTCCTCCAATTCCGGCTCGTCCGGCGGTTGCTTGCGCAGATTGTTTTCGTTCATCATCCTGATCCTGGTTTTGGGTTTGGGCACGGCGATGTTTTTCGTGAGCCAGCCGCAGGATCTCTCGGACATCGGCGGCTACGAGGCTGCCGCCGGCGGCGAATCCTCCCGCGATCTGAGGGCCGTGTTGCGCGCCTCGCTGGAGCGCGGCCACTCGCTCACGATCAGCGAGACGGAGATCAACCGCTGGCTCAGCCAGACCCTTGCGGCCAAACAGGCTGGCATGCTCGCCTCCAAGGTGTCGTTTGATCGCGTCTGCGTGCGGCTCGAAGACGGCATGGCGGAAGTGATCATGAAGCGTTCGGCGTTTGGCAGGCCGTTCACCGTCTCGATGTTCGTCAAGGTCGAGCAAACGGAAGGGCAGGGCGGGCGGCGCACCGTGGTCCACCGCCACGGCGGACCCTACTCACCCAATCTGCCCAAACCGATGCGCGGAGGACGTTTCGGCAGGCTGGTGGTGCCGCAGGGATTCCTGACCCTCGTCATCCCGGCCTATGCGAAACTGGCCGACGCCTATCGCGAGGAAATCCGCCTGGGTTTCGAGGAAATGGCCGGAATCCGCATCGAATCCAACCGGCTGGCGCTCGATCCCCGGCAAAATCCCGGTTCCACCGGAGACTTCTAACAGAATGAGGCGTCTGGTGGCAATCGGCATCGGTCTGTTGGCGGCGGCGGGCGCCGCAGAGGAGCCGCCGCGCGCGATCCAGGTGGCCGAGCCCGCTGTTGCCGCGCGCAATGCCGGCGAGGCGACGGTTTTCAGCCGCAGCGGGCAGTTTCGTGTGACCGGCGGCGA
>JALOUA010000286.1 GCA_025457625.1 Akkermansiaceae bacterium | reverse complement strand
CAAGTCGGCATGAATGGGAAGAAATTTGAACCGCCAAGACGCCAAGTGCGCCAAGGAAACCCAGGATGAGTCCCCTGAAATGAGTTTCCGTGCCTCAAACTTACGATTCCCATCAGTTTGGCTTGGCGAGCTTGGCGTCTTGGCGGTGAAACAACCTCTTCATTCCGGATTTTGCCACGAAGCTCTCCCTGGTGTGGACACCCTGCCGCGAAAGCCCATGCAATCCCCTTGCTAACTGGGGATCGCCTGATCGCAAACCCAGGCGTTGTCGCGACCATTGGGTGAGGATCCGATTTCCGGCCTCACCTGCCCCAGCGTTCGAGCAGCGTCTTGGCCATCGCGCTCGGTGTTTCGGAAACGGCGATGCCGCACTCGGCGAGGATCTTTTTCTTGGCCTGGGCGGTGTCTTCCTCACCACCGACGATCGCGCCGGCGTGGCCCATGCGACGACCGGGAGGCGCGGTGGCCCCGGCGATGAATCCGGCGATGGGTTTCCCGCAGTGTTCCCTGGCCCAGCGCGCGGCTTCGACTTCCGCCGTGCCGCCGATCTCGCCGATCATGATGATGGCTTCGGTTTCCGGGTCCTCGTTGAACATTTCCAGGACGTCCTTGTGGGAGGTGCCGTTGATCGGATCGCCGCCGATGCCGACGCAGGTGCTCTGGCCGTAGCCGAGCTGGGTGAGCTGCCAGACGGCCTCGTAGGTGAGGGTGCCGGAGCGCGAGACGACGCCGACGTTGCCGCGCTTGTGGATGTAGCCGGGCGCGATGCCGATGCGGCAGCCGCCGTGGCTTTTCTCACCATGGCCGGGAGTGACAAGGCCGGGGCAGTTCGGGCCGACGAGGCGGGACTTCGATCCGGCGAGCATGGATTTCACGCGCATCATGTCCATGACGGGTATGCCCTCGGTGATGCAGACGATGAGATCCACGCCGGCATCCGCGGCTTCGAGGATGGCGTCAGCGGCGAAGGCGGGCGGCACGAAGATGGCGGAGGCGGTGGCCCCGGTTTCCTTCACCGCCTCGCCGACGGTGTCGAAGATCGGCACGGTGTTTTCAAACATCTGGCCGCCTTTGGTGGGAGTGACGCCGGCGACGATTTGGGTGCCGTATTCGAGCGAGAGTTTCGCATGGCGCGCCCCGAAGCTGCCGGTGATGCCCTGGACCAGGACCTTGGTGTTTTCGTCGATGAGGATGGACATGGGAAGAAGTGGTGAGTGATCAGTGACCGGTGATCGGAAAAGGGTTATTGAACCGCGGCGACGATTTTCCTGGCGCCGTCGTCCATGCCGTCGGCGGAGACGATGTTGAGGCCGGAGGCGGCGAGCGTGGCTTTGCCGGCCGCGACGTTGTTGCCCTCAAGGCGCACGACGAGCGGCAGTGAGAGGCCGGTTTCGCGGGCGGCGGCGACGACGCCCTCGGCGACGATGTTGCAGTCCATGATGCCGCCGAAGATGTTGATGAAGATGCCCTTCACCGCCTTGTCGCCGAGGATGATCTTGAAGGCTGCGGCAACCTGTTCCCTGGATGCGCCGCCGCCGACGTCGAGGAAGTTGGCGGGCTCTCCGCCGTGGTGCTTGATGATGTCCATGGTGGCCATGGCGAGGCCCGCGCCATTGACGAGGCAGGCGATGTTGCCATCCAGACCGATGTAGTTGAGTTCATACTCGGCGGCGGCGACTTCGCGCGGGTCCTCCTCGTCCTTGTCGCGCATCGCCTGGATTTCCGGATGGCGGTAGAGCGCGTTGTCGTCGAAGTTGAACTTCGCATCCAGCGCGTAAACGTGGTCGTCGGTGGTGATGACCACCGGGTTGATCTCGACCATCGAGCAGTCGCAGTCGATGAAGAGTTTGTAGAGCGAGTGGAGCAGGCGGCCGAACTGGCGGGCGGTGGTGGTGAGGCCGAGGCTGGCGCAGAGTTTGCGGACCTGATAGGCCTGCAGGCCGGCGAGCGGATGGACGAACTCGCGGAGGATTTTCTCCGGTGTGTTTTCCGCGACTTCCTCGATGTCCATGCCGCCTTCGGTGGAGGCGATGATGACGGGCTGGCCGGACGCGCGGTCCATCAGGATGGCGAGATAGAGCTCCTTCTTGATGTTGACGGACTCGGCGATCATCACCTTGCGGACGAGGCGGCCGTCCTCGCCGGTCTGCTTGGTGACGAGCGTCTGGCCGAGCATTTTGGCCGCCACGTCCCGCGCGGCATCGGCGGACTCCACGAGGTGCACGCCGCCCTTGAAGCCGTTCTTGAAGACCCCCTTGCCGCGGCCGCCGGCGTGGACCTGCGCCTTGACGACCAGGTTTTTGACAGCCAGCCACTTGGCGGCGTCATGGGCTTCCTTGGGCGTGGCGGCGGCCTTCCCCTTGGGACTGGGCACGCTGAAGCGATCGAAAAGTTCCTTGGCCTGGTATTCGTGGATGTTCATGAAGCGGGGGTTCGGTTGGACGCGCTCGGAAAAGCGGGCGCACCCTATTTCCCCCCGCCGCACCCGGTCAAGGCATCCTCCGGAAAAATCCGGAGGACTACGGTTGGATCGTCGTTTGTAGCCGGAGAAATCCCGTCCCGCCGGAGAGCGGCAGCCTGGCGCGTGCGAGACCGTCGGATTCCGTCTGCGGAAGCACGGAAAACGGCAGGAAGGGGGACGCCAAATCAGGCGACCATGCCGGGGCGAGCGAGTAGCGTGCGGTAACCGGCAGGCGGATCGGATAGGCCAGCTCGAACACCGGACCCGTGCCGGAATTTGCCATGCCGGAACGGACTTTCGATGCGTCCCGCAAGGTGGGGTTCAACCCGAGCGCGAACTCCACTGCGGCGGAAATGCCGTCGCCGTCGGAATCATCGGATTGAGGCAGGCCGGACAGGCCGAAAGCGCTCATCCATGTGGTGAAGGGCATGTCGGTCTGCGCGGCGGTCTTGCCGTGGAGTCCGGAGAGGATTTCGGTGGCGCTCAGCGGGGCGATGCCGGTGGCGTAGCGGGTGTTGAAGGCGTCGATGATCTCGTTGGCGATCAAGGCCTGGCCGTTGGTGTTGGGGTGGAAATTCGCGCTGAATTCGCCGTTGAGCCAGACGTAGTCGAGATTGCCGGTGGTCGAGCCGTCGTTGATGAACGGGATGCCGTGGATTGCCAGCGGCCCGGCTCCCAACATGGACAGGGTGGGTGTGAACACGTCCGCATAGCCGAGGTTCCGCTCGCGGGCCAGTGTGGCGAGGCCGCTGTTGAGCTCGCGCAGGACCGCGGTGACATGGCCGGTCTTCACCGGATCGGTGGGATAGCCGCTTTTGATGTCCGGCGTGATGCCGATGTGGGGCACGTTGACGACCACGATCTGGAGCTCGGCATTGAGCGCCAGCACGCGGTCGAGGATTTCCGCGGCGTCCGCGAGGAAATCCGCGACGAAGGTTCCCGCGGCATTGTTGTTGTAGATCTCGCCATAAACGCCGCGGACGTCGTTGCCACCAATGAAGAGCACGAGGCGGTCGGCGGTTGTCTGGATCTGGTTTTGTAGATCCGTCAAACGGAAGGACGTGTCCGGATTGAGATTCGAAAACCTGAGCAACAGCGCCAGATCGGGATCCGCCGCAACCAGAGAGCTGAAGTTGGTGGTGCCGGCCATGAACGAACGAAGCTCCTCGATGCGCAGCCCGGGCAGCGCCCAGTTGAATTCATGACGGAAGAGCAGAGTGTAGAATAGCAAAGTGAACTCGTCACGCGCGCCTATATCAAAGCGGCTCTTGCGATAGAGCGGGTCGTTGAGGATCTCGATCCAGTTCCGCACCCCGGGGCCGAATCCATCACCATAGCTGGCCACAAACGGAATGGTCACCCGGAACCCGAACTCCGCCTCATAGGCGAAGGTCAGCGAGTCGCCAAGGGTCACGCAGGTTTCGTTGGCCGGCGCGGATTGAAAAAACAGGGCGGCGGATAGAACAAGGGGCAGTTTCTTCATGGTGAGACTCGGTAGAATCGGGCATGATCGCATGGGATTCAAACCCCAAATCCGCGGTTAGGGAACAGGGGCCCTGCATTAGGGATCGTTACTTGAATAAGTCGGCACGAATGGGAAGAAATTTGAACCGCCAAGACGCCAAGTGCGCCAAGCAAACCCTGGATGAGTTCCCTGAAATCAGTTTCCGTGCCTCAAAATTACGATTCCCATCAGTTTGGCTTGGCGAGCTTGGCGTCTTGGCGGTGAAACAACCTCTTCATTCCGGATTTTGCCACGAAGCTCTCCCTAGCCCGCATTTCTCACACGGTGATTCGGAACGATAAAAACAGCCTGTTTCTAACAGTTTTCTGCCCTGTTTTTCCAGTGGTTTGCACGAGACCGGC
>JALOUA010000045.1 GCA_025457625.1 Akkermansiaceae bacterium | reverse complement strand
ACATGATCATCCGCCACGGCGGCTATGTCTATGACGTCGCCAACAACAGCGAGATCAACGGCCTCACGCTCGGCGGTGTCGGCAGCGGCACGACCATCAACCACATCGAGGTGTACGCCAACGCCGACGACGGCATCGAGTTCTTCGGCGGTTCGGTCAATACCAGCCATATGGTGATGGCTTTCAACCAGGACGACTCGTTTGACATCGACGAGGGTTACAACGGCACCAACCAGTTCTGGTTCGCCGTGCAGACACCCTTCGCCGAAGACGGTGTTGCCTCCGGCCACGACAACGGCGGGGAGTTCGACGGAACCACGGGCACCATCGTGGACAGCGTCAACAACTCGACGCCGGTGATCTACAACGCGACCTTCATCGGCTCCGGCACGACGGCCCTTGCGGGCAACGACAAGGGCAACAACGCGATGTTCATCGACGACCGCTTCCGCGGCCTGATCTACAACTCGGTGTTTGATGATTTCAGCCGCTGAGCTTCGCTCACAACACGGTCGGCCGTTTCGGCGGCGGCACGCCGGGCAACAACCTCAGCTACGTCAGCGACTCGGGAGCTGCCAACACGTTCTTCGACGGCGCGGGAAGTCCGATCAACGGCAATTCCAATGGTGGCGTGAATCCCCGCTATCAAAGTTATATCCGATCGGGTGACAACACCCTCGTTCGCATCGATCCCCGCCCGGCGTCGAACTCACCGCTGTTGGTTTCCAACGGCGCGACGCTCCAGGCCGGAGCGCCGGTTGCCGTGAATTTCCGCGGCGCCTTCGGCTCCGAGAACTGGGCCGCGGGCTGGACCTCGTTCAGCCAGAGCGGCGCATTGCTCGGAGAGGCCCCCGCAACCGGCGGCTCCTTCGCCGATGCCGATGGCGACGGCATTTCAGATGATGTCGAAGCTGCCAACACCGCGCTTGGCTTCAACCCGGCTGTCAGCAATGGCACACCGGCGACGATCTTCGACGGCCTCTACACCCAGGACTCGATCCTCGACCTCACCACCGCCGGCCAGACGATCATCCAGGCCAGCGGAGCCAATGTGAACCTCAGCCTGCCGGTTTACAAATCGGCGAACCTGATGGACCCATGGACCTTCGCGGGCAACCTGCAGCTCACCATCCCCAAAGAGGGTGACAAGCAGTTCTACCGAATCCAGGTCGAAGGTGCCCAATAAGCGCCGATTCTGACGAAATCGTCACACGGGGGCCGTCGGCAAATGCCGGCGGCCCTTCTTTCATTTCCCCGTCCTTCACGCCATGCGCTTAATTATCCCGCTTTTCGCCCTGTTTGTGACAATCCCCGTCACCGCCCAGGAGCCAGCCGTCAGCCCCACCGAAGAACTGCGCACCTCCGTCCGCGAATGGGTGGAAACCATGCGCAAAATCCAACAGGAGGAGAACGACTGGTCGCGCGACCAGGAGGTTTTGCAAAACTACAAGGAAGGACTCGAAACGGAGATCTCCAACCTCAAGCAACAGATCGCCGATGCCAAGACCCGCAAGGCGGGAGCCGACCAGGAATCGCTGGCGCAATCCGGCGAGCGCGACCGTCTCGCTGCCGCCAAAGACGAGCTTTCGGGCATCGTCCGGAAGTTGGAGGAAAACCTCGCCGCGAAGCTGCCCTTGTTTCCCGCGCCGTTGCTGGCCGAGCCGAGAGTGGCGCAGGGCGTGGAAGACTTGCGGCGCGATCTGGCGCTGCCAGCCGAGAAGCGCAACGAGGGGGTTTCCAAGCGTTTGCTCAATGTGATCAATCTTCTCACAGAGGCGGAGAAGTTCCAACAGACCGTCCACCTCCGCCCCGAGCTGCGTAAAAACGCCGACGGCCGCGAGTTCAACATGCAGGTGATCTATTTCGGCCTCGCCAGTGCCTATGCCGTCAATGACGACGGCAGCTTCGCGCTGGTCGGCCGCCCCGCCGCGGACGGTTGGAAGTTCGAGGAACGTCCGGAACTCGCCGCCGACATCCGCAGGCTCATCGCCGCCACCACCGGCGACCAGGACGCCGCCTTCGTCAATCTCCCGCTGCCCAAGCCATGAACCACCGCATCGTTTCCACGGCGCTCGCCGTCATTCTGACATCCGCCGCCGTCCGCGCCCAATCGCCGGCGGACACCGCCCGCGCGGACCTCGGCAAGGCCGTCGCCGAGCTCAACGCCACCCAGCGCGAATACGCCGATCTCCGCCGGGGTCTTTACCGGGACATCAACAAGCTCGACGACGAGGCGCTCGCGCTTGGCAGGGAATTGAAGGACTTGCAACGCGAGGAGGAGCGGCGGACCGCCACGCTCAAGACGCTGGAGCGCGAGATCGAGGCGCGCAAAACCGATTTCAACTACTCGGCCGGCATCCTCAACCAGTATTCGAAAGCCTTCGTCACCCGCCTCCACCCGGCGGAAAACCAACTTCACAAGGAAGCGGTCGATGCGCTCGACCAACGCGCCGCTTCGTTGGCCGACGATCCGAAGGCGGAGTTGATCGGGCGCGCCAAGGTGCTCGAGCTCGGGTTGAATCGCATTGGCGAGGTGGCCGGCGGCCTGACCTTCGAAGGCAAGGCCTTGCGCAATGGCAGCGAGTCGATCGAAGGCAAGCTGCTGGTTGCCGGACCATCGGTGTTTTTCAGTTCCAAGGACGGCGGTTTCGAGGGTGTGGCCACTTTCGCGGAGACCGGCACCTCGCTGCCCACCGTCGTCGCCATCGACGGCTCCAAGGGCATGATCGCCGCAACGGTGAATGAGGGTCACGGCACCTTGCCCATGGACGGCACCATGGGCAAGGCCATCGAAGTGGCCGCCGCGCAGGAAAGCCTGTGGGAAACCATCGAAAAAGGCGGAGTCGTCGGTTATGCCATCCTGTTGCTGGGCGGCATCTCCCTGCTGCTCGCCCTGTTCAAGGTGTGGGAAATCTCACGCATCCACGTGCCGTCCCGCTCGACGATCAACCGCATCCTCGACGACCTGCTCGCCGGCGAGCGCGAAGCCGCCGCACGCAAGGCCGCGGAAATTCCCGGCGATGCCGGAAAACTCGTCCGGGCGGGCGTGGCGATGTTCTATGAAAAGCGCCGGGTGCTCGAAGAAGCCCTTTTCGAGAAACTCGTGACCATCAAGCCCAGGCTCGACCGCTTCCTGCCCTTCCTCGCGCTGACCGCCGCGGCGGCGCCGCTGATGGGGCTGTTAGGCACCGTGCTCGGCATCATCAAGACCTTCAAGGCAATGGCACTCTACGGCACCGGCAACGCCAAGGCCTTCTCCGCCGGCATCTCCGAAGCCCTCATCACCACCGCCGAGGGACTGATCGTCGCCATTCCCATCCTGGTCATCCACGGCATGCTCAAGAGTTATGCCAAGGGCCGCTTCTCCGATTTCGAAGGCATCGGCATCGCCCTGGTCAACGGCACCACCGAGCGCGAGCGCAAGGCGCAAACCAGGGATGAGGGAGAAACCGGCGATGAGGACATCGAACTCACGCCCAACCCCGCCTAACAGCAATCTGGAATTTCAAATCTCAAATCCCGATTCCCCATGCCCCAGATCCTCATCGATGGCTGGAACCTCTTCCGCGAGGGCGGCGTGATCATGTTCATGCTCGGCGGAGTGGCCTGCATCCTCTACGCCGCCGCCATCGCCGCGCTGGCCTATGTGAACCAGGGCAACCTCAACGAAAAGGAACAGGACCGCTGGGAGGAATACATCCGCGATCCCGAGCTTGCCGACGGCCGCCTCGGCGAGGCGCTCCGCTACGTGCTCCACGGACCAAGGCTCACCATCAAGACCGTGAGCCGCCGTTTCGATGAAATCAAACTCAACGTGCTCTCCGCCATCGACCGCCGCCTGCTCGTGCTCAACACCCTGGTCGCCGCCGCGCCGCTCGCCGGTTTGTTAGGCACCGTGATGGGCATGCTCGCCATGTTCTCCGGACTTTCCCACGGCAAGGGACCGGCCGGCATGCAGAAGGTCGCGGCAGGCATGCAGGAGGCGCTCATCACCACCCAGACCGGCCTCACCATCGCCCTGCCCGGCCTGTTCATCGGCCTGATCATCAAATCCAAGCGCGACCGCATCAAGGGCGCGCTGGTCCGCCTCGAAAGCCTCATTCTCAGCTCCCGCTTCCAACGCGAAACCCCACGCTAATCCACCACCATGTTCGGCCGCAGCCTTTCCGATGATTCCGATGAACCGGTGACCATCGACCTTTCGTCGATGATCGACTGCATCTTCATCCTGCTGATCTTCTTCATTGTCTCGACCGTCTTCGTCGAGGAAACCGGCGTCACCGTGAACAAGCCGGACGTCAGCGGCGCGAGCGCCTTGGAAAAAAACTCCATCCTGTTGGCCGTGACGGCCGAGGACAAGGTGTTCTATGGCGGAGAAAGCATCGGTGTTCAGGGCATCATCGGCAAAATCAAGCCATTGCTCAGTGAGACACCCGACATGCCGGTCATCATCCAGGGCGACAAGGAAGCCACCCACGGCATCGTCCAGCAAGTCCACGGCCAGGCCCTGCTCGCCGGCGCGATGAAGGACCGCATCTCGGTCTCCACCAAGTGAGCGTGATTTCAAATCTCCAATCCCAAGTTTCCAATCCCCCTTCCCTTGTCCCGCCACGTTTACCGTCCGCCGAAAAGCAGGCTCACCGGCATCATCTCGGTGATCGGCGGGCTCTTGGCGACCATCGGTGTCTTTGTGGCGATTCCGCTCACCCAGAAGCTCACCGCGATTCTCGACGGCTCCTCCGCCCCGCCGCCGGAAGTCAGCATCGAGCCTCCCGAGGACCAGAGTTTCGAGATGGATGAGCCGCCGGAAGAACCCGAACCCGAGCCGGAGCCCGAGGAAATGGTCGAGGAATCCACCGATCTCGATCTCGGTATCGATCTCGGTGATCTAACCGCCGGCACCGGCGGCGGCTTCCTGATGGAAATCCCCAAGTTCGCCATGAAGGGAGGCGATGACATGTTCGGCGGCGATCTCGATTCGCCGCCCACACCGGTCAACAAGCTGCCTCCGACGTATCCGGGCCCGCTGCTGAGCAAGGGCATCGGGGGACGCGTGCTCGTGACCTGTTCGGTGGACGAGACCGGCCGCGTCGTCGCAGCTTCCATCAAACAATCGTCCGGCCACCCGGACCTCGACAAGGCCGCCATCAACGCGGTCAACAAATGGAAGTTCAAGCCCGCCACCAAAGGCGGCAGGAAAATCAAAGCCACCTGCGTCGTGCCGTTCAACTTCGAGGTGAGGAAGAACTGACAGACCAGAATCCAGACACCAGATCATGTTCCGCACCGCCATCATACTCGCTCTCGCGTCTTGCGCACTGACCGCGCAGCCGATCATTCCGCCGTCGAACCTGTTCCGCGATCCGAAGTTCGTGCGCGATTTCGTCGGCTCCTATGGTTTTCTCTCCGATGTGGAGCCCAGGGTGTCCGCCGAGGAACAGGCCGCGCTCGGCGCCATCCGCGAATTGTTCGACCAGTCGAAATTCCGCGAGGCGGAGGCCTATCTCGCGGCCTTCATCAAGGAGACCGAGAAGCCGGCCGATCCCAAGAAGGTCCCCGCCGAGATCAGCCCGGCGATGGTCTTCGTGCTGGGCAACCTTTACTTCCAGGCCGACCGCCCGGAGGAGGCCCGGCGCGCGTTCCTTGAGGCGATCCGCCGTTTCCCGCGCTTCCGCCGCGCCCATACCAACCTCGCCTATCTCTACATCTCGCAGAACAAGATGGAGGAGGCGATGCCGATGCTGCAGAAAGCCATCGAGCTCGGCGAGAACTCGGCGCGTGTCTATGGCCTGTTAGGCTACAGTCACCTGCTGAAGAAAAACGCCGTCGCCGCCGAGAACGCCTATCGCCAGGCCTACCTGCTGGATGCCTCGTCGCGCGATTGGAAACTCGGCCTCGCCCAGGCGCTGATGGCCCAGGAGAAATATCCGGAGGCCGCCAACCTGATCGGCACGCTCATCGAGGAGAACCCCAACGACCGGCAGCTCTGGCTGCAACAGGCCAACGCCTGGCTTGCCATGGACCGCAAGGACGAGGCCATCGTCAACCTTGAGGCGCTGCGCCTCAAGGGCATCGCCGATGAGGCCAATCTCAATCTGTTAGGAAACCTGCACATGGACCGCAACGAGCCGCAACTCGCCCTGCTCGCCTATCTGGCGGCCATGGACAAGGCCGCCACGCTCGACGTCCCCCGCGCGCTCAAATCCGCGCGCATCCTCAACGACTACGGCTTTCCGGACAAGGCGGAGCAGTTCATCGCACGCATCCGCGTGAAAACCGGCGACCAGCTCGCTCCCGCCGACCTCACCGCGCTGCTGCTCGCCGAAGTGCGCGCCGCCCAAGCCAAGGGCGAGACCGACCGCACCAGCGCGCTGCTCAACCAGCTCGCCGAACTCAATCCCGCCGATGGCGAGGTGTTGCTTGAGCTTGCCCGCCACAAGGACCTGCTCTCGCGCGACGAGGCGGACGAGCAGGAGCGCGCCGCACTCGTGGCGGAGGCACGCACCAACTACCAGCTCGCCGCGCGGATCGAGGGCGTCGCTTATGCGGCCAACCTCGCGCTCGGCCAGATGCTCGTGCGCGAGCGCCGCTATGCCGAGGCCCTCGTCCATCTGCAGACCGCCCTCACCCTCAGGAAAAGCGAGAGCCTCGAACAATACCTCAGCCGCGTCCGCCGGGCCGCAGACCGCGTTGAGGACAAGAAATCATAACTCATCCGTCCCATGAGTACCATCCGTCCCATGATTCTGATCGCAGCCGCCACGCTCGCCCACGCGAACGAGGCCCTCGACATCCTCGAAGCCGACAAGACGCCCGAGCAAGCGCCGGTGATGCCCGGCACGGCCATCCCGCCCGAGGACCTTGTCTATCCGGAAACCGTCCGGCCCGGGTGGCAGACCCGCACCTTCGATCCCGTCTGGGCGCGCGCCGTGCTTTTCGACGACGATTCGAACCCATGGGTGCAGCATGTCGCGATGACCGGCTTCTTCGAGTGGCAGGCCGCCTTCGGCACGGCCGATGTGGATGCCGTGGGCGCCACACCGTCAAAAAGCATCGACCTCGATTCCACCCGCACCCGCCGCGCGCGTCTCGGCGCGCGCATCCGCGCCTTCCGCAACACGGATATTGAAGCGACCGGCGAATTCGCCGGAAATGCCGACTACCGCGGGATCGAGCGCCTCAGCGCCCGGACGGAGTATCGTCCGGATGCCGGCGTGACTTATGGCAAGTTCCGCCCGCGGTTCACCGCGGAATACCGCCAGGAGCCGGAGTTTTCGCCGTATCCGGACCGCTCGATGCTGGTCAACATGCTCGCTCCGGCCACCACGCTCGGCGTGCATTTCGACTATCGCCACAAGGACTGGGACTATGGCATCGGTTGGTTTTCCGGAGATTCCGATCCCTACATTCCCGCCCTCCGTGGCGATGGCATCCTGGCGCTCAATCTCGGCCGCACTTTTGTCGACATGAGTGGCGACGCCATCACCCGCACCCGCTGGCACCTCGACTATTTGCATAACTTCGACGCCGGCCGCTCCGACTCGCTGCCCCGCTACAACGTCGCCGGAAGAACCTCCGCCAACGGCAACCAAACCGTCGCAAGCAACCCCGCCTTCCGCCACCTGTTCTCCACCGGCTTCACGCTCGAACAGGAGCGCTTCTCGTTCCTCGGCGATTTCATGCTCGGCAAGGGCGACACCACCGCATGGGGCCTCACGCTCGCGCCGGCATGGTGGGCGGTGCCGGGCTGTCTTGAAATCGTCGGCCGCTACCACTACGCCGGCAGCGACGACCCCGGCGCGCTGGTCGCCACCATGGGCGCTTCCGCCGATCCGTTCTTCGACAGCTCGCCGTTTTTCATCGGCGATGAGTACCACTCGTTCTATCTCGGAGCGAACGCCCATCTCTATCAGGACCGGATGGTGCTGATGACCGGCCTGGAAAACGTGATCCTCAATGACGAGTCCGGAGCCGGATTCAACACCGAGGCGTGGATCTGGCACACCGGAGTGAAAGCCTCCTTCTAACGGCGTTTCCTGCGTTTCGGCTTCGTGAACGGGCTGCCCTTGCTCCTGGCATGCTTGCCAATCCGCTGTCCGGGCGGCGGGGGATGGCGCTCCGTTGACGACTGCGGAACCACCCATTGGGGATCATCATCGACATCCGGCACCGGTCGCTCGCCGTGCGGGTTGCGCTTTTCCCATTCGGCCAGCGCGAACTCGTATTCCTTGCGTGCGATCTGTTCGCAGATGGGAGAGAGATAATAGGCGACGAATTCCGGATCCTTCGCCAGTTCCGGGTCGAGCTGGTTGATGTGATGGGGCTTCGGCGGCTTCGGTTTCGGGTCGCCCTCGTCGGGCCGGCGCTCGAGGTGGACGCCCATGCATTCCTTCATCGCGCGCACGCTCGGCTTCTTGCCGAAGAGTTTTTTCGCAAGTTGGAAGCCGTGATCCAAAGACCACTGATCGCGCGCCGGGATCAGGCCGTTCTGCTCCGGCGTGCCGGTGTCGAAAACATGTTTCAACTCCGCGATCTGTTCCGCCGTGAGCTTGACCGACAACTTGGCCTCCGCCTTGTGGCGGAACCGCTCGGGATCAAGCGCCCGCACCTTGAGCAGCGAGATGTAGGCGCGGGTGCAGCCGTATTCCTCCGCCAGCCTGGCGGCCGACTCGCCTGCCAGCACGCGTTGTGTGGCCTCCTCGCGCTGTGCGGCGGTCATCCGCTTGTTCCTGCCGTCTTGTGCCATCAATTCATCATTCGGTTTTGCCATTCAATCGCACGCGGGACGTCACCGGCTGACTTGCAGGCGGAAGAATAGCAGCGGGCCGCCAAGGGTGTCGCGCACCACGATGCGGGCGGTCGTCACATCCTCGATGAGGAGATTTTGATCGGACCATCCCCCGGGATCGGCGAGATCAGCCGTTGCTTCCACCTGCAGGTTGATATCCGTCGCCTCAGGGTTGATGAAATAGGTGACGCGCATGAAGTCGGTGCCCGCGATATCCACCATTTCCCATTCCACGCGGGCGACATCGGGTTGGTTCGGATCGGTGGCGAGCGCATATTCCAAAAGATTGGAACGCCCGTCCCGATCCGGGTCCGCCAGTTCGCCCGCCACCAGCGGGTCGGTGGACAGGGCGGCGAACTCGGCGAGTTGCCAGCTTTCGAATGTCGTGGGGGCCGTGACGATGATTCGAAGGCTGCCGTCCGCCGTGAGTCCCGCGGCGTCGGTCACACGCACGGCGAAGAGGTTGATGCCGAGATCCGTTGTGCCGGGCGCGCCGGACAGTGCTCCGTCTTCCGCGATGGACAACCAGTCGGGCCCGCTGATTTTAAGGAACGTGAGCGTGTCGCCATCGTCGAGGTTCGGGTCGCCCGCGTGGTCGGCGAGCGACTCGCCGGTGTAGGGCGCGCCCTCCAGTGCGTTGGGGGCGACGACCGGATCGGCAAGGAAGAACGGGGCGTGGTTCGAATCGCTGATGGAAACGAATGCGGAGGAGGGTTCGCCGATTTCGTAGGCGCCTTGCTCGAGGGCCAGCACCACGGTTTCGGTGCCTTCGATGAATTCGTCGGCTTGCGGAATGACGGTGATGGTGACGCTTTCCTCACCGTCCGCAATGAGGACGCTGCCCGGAATTCCAACATAATCCACGCCGTTGAGCGCGGAGCCGCCGAGCGTGAACAAAACCGTCAGATCACCCATGATGGAACCACTGCGGGTGATGGTGAACACTCCGTTTTGCGGTCCGGTTTCCGCGGCGGCCGGACCGGTGGCGGCCACGCTGACGACCGGTGGCGGCAGGACGGTGATCCGCAGCGTGGTGAAAGCGACGGCACCCGCAAGATCCGTGACGGCGACAGTGAACAGGTTGATCCCCACATCCGTGCCGGCCGGAGTGCCGGAGAGACTGCCATCCTCATTCACTATCAGCCATGGAGGGCCATCGGTTTTGGAAAACACGAGCGTGTCGCCGGCATCGGGATCGGTGGCGGTTGCGGCGAGCGTGCCGTTGTAGCCCGCAAGCGCGATGGCATCGCCGCCGATGATCGGATCAGCGGCAAACGCGGGTTCGTCGTTGACGTTCAGCACGGTGATGTCGAGCTGCGCTTCGGCGAAGGCTCCGGCGGAATCGGTGACACGGATTGTAAAGCTGTTAGGTCCCACATCGGCGTTTTCCGGCGTGCCGGAGAGCGTGCCGTCTTCACCAACGATCAGCCATGCGGGACCATCGGATATCGAAAACACGAGCGTGTCGCCCGCATTGGGATCGGTGGCGGTTCCGGCGAGGCTGCCGGAGTAGGGCAGGTCTTGGGTGGCATCACCGCCGGCGAGCGGCGTGCTGGGGAATGACGGGGGAAGGTTGGTGTCCTGAATGGTCACGACGGCCGCATCGCCGGCTATGTCATAATCCCCCGCAGTCAGCGTGAGGATCACGGTTTCGGGGCCTTCCAGCAACTCGTCGGGAATCGGAACCACGTCGAGAGTGACGGTTTCCACGCCGTCCGGCATGAGGATGCCGCCGGTGATTTCCTGATAGTCCGCGCCATTGCCGGCGGTGCCGGAGAGGGTGAAATTCACGGTGATGTCGCCCGGCAGCCAGTTGCCGCGGGTGAAGGTGAATGTGCCGGCTTGCGGGCCGGTTTCCGCGGCGGCCGGGCTGGTGGCGGCCACGCTCACAAGCGGCGGCGGATCGGTCACGGTGATGGTGACGTCGTCAAAGGTTCTCAAGGCTCCGTCATCGGCGATGAGGCGCATCTGATAGACGCCCGCCTGGCTGAAGACGGCGGTGGTGGCGGCTTGCGCGGGTTCCGTGACATCGACGCTGCCGGGACCTGCGAGCAGCTCCCATGAGATGGTGGTGGCGGCGGGAGGATCCGGCAGTCCGTCATCCGTTGCCTGGCCTGTCAAAGGGGCGGGCAGGCCGGTTTGCGCCGGGAAATCCGCTCCCGCGCTGACGGAGGCGCCGACGTTCGAGGTGGAGAAACCCGAGACGTTGTCAAAGAGGGCGCTGCCACCGACGAATTGCGAGTTTGAACTCCAGCAGAGGCCCGCGCGGATCTCGCCGGCGAAGGTCATCGTGCCGCGCGACGTCCATGAAGCGCCATCCGGCGAATGCCAGAACTCCACGCTGTCACCGGTGCGGGTGACGCGGCACCACTGCGGCAGCGGCAATCCCGGGTAGGTCGTTTCGACGTTGGGGGCGCCCGTCGTCTCGCGGCGGACCCATGTGCCCGCGCCGGCGGGCGCGTTGAAGCCGATGAAGCCCCCCGCCTCGCCCGGCAGGCCGGCGGTTCCGGCGCGGACCACCAGTCCGGCCGTGCCCCATGGCTCGCCGAACCCGTCGTCATAAGTGGCGGACACCCGTGCGCTCAGATCGAAGTCACCGGTGAACGACTGGCCTAACAGATAAAATCCGTCCTCGTTGGCACCGCCGGAAATGCCGATGGAGGTGCCCTCGATCTCATAGGCCTGTGGTGCCAGGTTGTTGTGGGATCCGAAGGTTGCGCCGCCATAGGCAAAGCCCGCGAAGGGCGAGCTGGCGGTGTTTCCCGCCAGCACGGTGAGGGTGGCGGAGCTGTCATCCACGCCGTCGCTGGCGTTCGCTCGGAGGATGTAGGTGCCGGGAGCGGAGAACTCCGCGGTGGTTTCCGCGCCGGCGGGCAAGCCGAAGGTCACGATTCCGGGTCCGCCGGCCTGTGACCATGAGATCGGGGGAACCGGGCCGTCCGGATCGCTTGCGCCCGCTTGCAGCAGCAGCCCGACGCCAGGGGGAATGACGGCGATGTCCGGTGCGGGATGAACGATGGCGATCTTGGGCGCGCCGGCGATCCTGACAAGCTGCGGCGCGGCGAGGGCTTCGGCATAAATCCGCACATCGTCCACCGTGGCCGCCAGCGGGTCGGAGAAATCGAGCGCGTCACAACCGACTGTCGTGTAGGCGTCGATATCCATGCTGATGACGGGGCCGCTGGCCGAGACGCTCTCGACGCCATCGATGAAGATGCGTCCGGTTTCCCCATCCCGCACGCAGGCCACGTGGTGCCAGGTGCCGTCATGGATGGTTTCCGTGGTGGTGATGTCGAATTGGTCGGTCTCGAAAAGCAGGCTGAGATCCGTCTCGTGGATGCGGAAGCGGACGTTTCCGCCGGCCGTCACGGAGACTTTGAAGCTCCGCTCCACTCCGTTGATGAAGCCGCTGGCCTGGTGGATGAGGACGCCCTCGGAATCATGGCTAACGGGCACCCTGACCCACGCGGCCACGGTGAATGGCGTGTCGCCGAAGAGCGCTTCGTAATCATAGCGGCTGAGGCGGGCGTCGGTGCCGTTGAGTTCGAGCGCGGGATTGGCGGTGTCGCGCGCGACCCACGCCCCGCCACCTGTTAGAATGGCGTCGCGATTGCTGCCAGAGGCGTCGCGCGCGTTGATTCCCGCCGTCTCATCGAGTTTCCACCATGCGTGCAGCCCTTCGTCGAGGCGTTTCACGCCGATGGCGACGGTGGTTTCGCCGGTGGCGGCGGGCGTTGCGTCGTCGGTGGCGGAAATCGTGAGGACATGCGCGGATCCGGCGGTGAGTGCGGCGCCCCCGGCCACCCGGATGTCGCCGGAAACCGGATCAATGGTGAAGTTTCCCTGCTCATTGCCGCCGGTGATGGCATGGGACGCGACCTCCTCGTTGAGATTCGGTTCGATGAAGGAAACGCGGCCGACGAGGGTGCCGGCGGCGGAGGCCTCGCGGACATCGAACGACTGCGGCGTGGCCCATGGCGCGTATGGCTGGTGATAGGGCACGAGCCAGGTGCCGGGAATGATTTGTTTTTCCGGCATGCCGGGCCCCTGCCATGCGACTTGGAGGTGGTCGCCG
Organism: Akkermansiaceae bacterium; assembly: GCA_025457625.1. Lineage (GTDB taxonomy): Bacteria > Verrucomicrobiota > Verrucomicrobiia > Verrucomicrobiales > Akkermansiaceae > Luteolibacter. The sequence continues at coordinate 2,223 of JALOUA010000045.1, read as the reverse complement.
CCGAACGACTGCTTGTGGCGCGCCTCGATGAAATAAACTCCGCCCGCAACGAGCGGGATGGCGGCGCTTTGCTGGCCGGACTCCTGGTCCCAGACGCCAGGGCTGGTGGCGCTGCTGATGGCGGCGCGCAGGATGGCGTTCTGCGGGTCATCATCCGTGCTGATGAACAGGGAGGCGCTGTCATTGGCACTGATCCAGAAGGTGTAATCGCCACTTGCCGGCGCGATCATCCAGCCGCGCATGGTGCTGCCGTATTGGATGCCCTGGCTGGCGCCGCCTTGGAAGGAGGACAGGATGACTTCGGAGTTCGGCTTGTCCGGAAAGTTGGGCGAGTTGGTGAGATCGTCCACGGCAGCGCCGGGAATTCCGCTGAAGAAGGTGCGCACCACCGAGCCGGGATCGAAGCCGCCCGGCACGGGCACGATCTGGATGTCGAGCGTGGCATCCGCGGTGTTGACCGGCGCAAGTTGGTCGCTGGCGCGCAGGGTGAGGGTGTGTGTGGGCGCGGTTTGATGATCGAGCGCCCCGGCCACGGTGATCACGCCCGTGGCGGGGTGGATGGCGAACGCGCCGCTCTCATTGCCGGCGATGATCGAGTAGGTGACGAAGTCGCCGCGGTCCGGATCGGTGGCGTTCACCGAGGTCGCGAAGGTGCCGGCCGGGCTGCGCTCGGGAAGCATGATGGCGGGCGGTGTGGGGAAGGACGGCGGCTCGTTGACATCGGTCAGGAAAACCACCGCCCGGATGGTTTCGACGGCGTAATCCTTGGAGTCGCTGATGTTGATGAAAAGTTCGATGGCCGCCGGCCCGCCCGGGCGGGGGTTGATCGCTTCGAAGTCAAGCAGGGTGCCGTCGGCCACGGTGATCAGGCCGTTGGAGGGATGGATGGCAAAGGCCGGGTTGCCACCGCTGATTTCATAAATCAACGCGCCATTGTCATGATCGGCGCGCGGCGGCACGCTTCCGACGGGCGTGCCGTCGGGCGGGTTTTCGGCGAGCGTGAATTGTTCGGAATGGATGCCGCCATCGACAAACCCACCCACGGTGTAGGAGCCGAGGCAGGCGTAGTGGGTGTAGCCGGTGGTGAGCGGGTTGCCCTTGCCGGTGCCCGAGACGCGCAGCAGGTAATCCCCCGGATCCAGGAAAACATTGCTGAAGGAGGCTGCCAGCGTGGCGGTGGAATTGCTGGTGGCGATGACGGTGCTGAGCGTGCTGGTGACACTCAGTAATTCCGCTTTGATATCGAGGTTGGCGATGGCCACGCTGGTTGCAACCGGCGGCACCGGGTTGATCTGGAGGTTGATCAGGCCGCCATTGGTGCTGAAGCGGAACGAGTCGCGGTCGGTGTTGGTTTCGATGATGCCCTCGTTGGACACCAGGCCGCCGGCATCGATGGTGAGCCACGTGGCGGTGGTGGCGGCGGCCGGGTGATCATCGGCGAGGTAGTCCACGCCGTTGTTGGTGTTGGTGATGATCAGCAAATCATCCTGCAGGTTGTTGGCGCCGAGATATTCGCCTTTCGACCATTGGGTGAGGGCTTGGTTGTAGCCGACGCCCATGATGGGAGCCCAGCCGTTGTGGCCGGCATAGTATTCGGTGAACGGGCTGATTTTCCCGTCATGCGAAAGTCCGAGCGTGTGGCCGACTTCGTGGGAAATGACCTCGATGGCGTTCTTGCCGGTGGTGAGAAAGGACCAGCAGACGATCTCGCCGGTATTGTTGAACGAGCTGGTGATGGCCACGCCGCCGGCGCCGGGCTGCGCGTCGTCGGTGGGCGTGACGACCACCTGCATGCGGTGCCCGGGTGTCGCGGCATCATAGACGCCGCGGATGGTGGTGACGTTGATGTTGAAGGGCATGAAGTCCTCGCAGACACCCTGCCAGATTTCGAAGATCTGCCCGTTGGTCGCGCCTGATGGGGCGGCGTCAATGGGTCCCCAGTATTCGAAATCGCGCTCCTCGCCATCGAAGTCCAGATAGACGACCGCGTCCGCGCCGGGCAGGCTTTGGAGTTGGATGACGCCGTTTTCCCCGGCCGGAATGGGATCGTCGGTGGGATGATCCGCCGGAATCTCGCGGACGTCGGGCGGGGCGGCGAAAGCCCGGCACATCACCTTGTCCACTGTGGTCTTGACGAGCATGGGCGCGCCGTTTCGCCCGCTGGGGCGCACTTGGTAGGCGGTTTCGTCACGGTCGAAGTGGATGAAGCCGAACAGCGCGCCG
>JALOUA010000044.1 GCA_025457625.1 Akkermansiaceae bacterium | reverse complement strand
GCAGGAACACCTCCAGTGATGTGGGCTTCGTTGGTGAATGCTTCTACGCCTTCTGCCGCCAAGACGTTGCCATCCCATGCGTAGGAAGTGGTTTCTCCAGCTACGGAATTCCCAACGAGTTGGCCTTCGGCATTGTAGAAGAACTTGGCTTCATGGCCGGCGTTGTCGGCCTTGACGACTTTGTCTGCGTAGCCGTAGTTGAACTGGCGAGTGACCTTGCCTTCGGAGTCTTTGTAAGCGATGGGATGTCCTGCGGCATCGTAAATGACTTGCTCACCGTCTTTTACCGCAGAAGAGACTGACGTAACTTTATTCGAGGCATCGTAGGACATTTTCGTGGCGCGGCCATCAATGGATTTCTCTACGATATTGCCGGAGGCATCGTAGGTGTATTTCTCGCTGCCGAGCGAGGCGGCGGGGGCGTAGCCTGCGAGGCTGAGGATGCCAGCGGTGATGCCGGCCCAATGTTTTGTTTTTGTTTTCATGGTTTTTTGGTTTCTGCCGTGGGAGTCCGGTGAGAGCGGCTTGTAAGATTGTTCTAGGTGATTGGGGATGAGGGCGGGATGAATCCCGCGCTCCAGTTGGGATGGTCTTTGCGTTTCTTGGCGGCCTTTGCGCCTTGGCGGTTACTTCTTGTTGTTTGCCACCTCGGTCTTGATGACTTCGGTAAGGCGGCCAAGAGGATCGTAGCGGTATTGGTGGTGGATGCCGTTGAGGGTGCGCTGGTCGAGCTTGCCGTCCTTGCGCCAGACGTAGTGGCAGTCGGTGACGGTGTGGCTCTTGTCGTCGGTGGCGACGATGGATTTGGGGTGGCCGTCGTCTTAGTGGCCGTAGGCAGTGCGCCAGCCGTTCCCGAAGCGCTTGAGCAGTAAGCGAGGGGTTTTGGGGTGGTGGTTCTGTCCCAAAAAACGGGAAACGAAAACGGGGGCGAGCCAGCCAAGACCCCCGGTTCGAAGCGCTGGCGCAGGGCTCCATTCACATCCAGCGGGCCGGGAAAGAGCGCGGGCTTTTCCCATGATGGCCCGGCGGCAAGGTCATGCGGGCAGGCGGCCAACACAATCGCGCAGCAAACCACGCCTTGCCGCCATGGCTTTGCGGGCCTGCACGAATGCTCCATTCCCGTTTTCATTCACTGCCATAAAATCAGGAAGGGAACATGCCGTAAATGGAAATGACTAACGAAAATCGGAAGTTTGAATGAATGGGCGTTTCCTGCCAACGGAGTTCATTGCCGTCTCCCGGGGCCGGTAATCCGAGGTGTGAATGGAAAAGGATATCGAAACGGAAGGTTGGGAGAAATCGGCGGCAAGCCGTGAGGGGTTCGAAGCGGTTTCTGCTTTGACGGGGTTTTCGCATGATTTTTTGGCATTCCCGGTGTTTTGGCGTTTGAAAAAACTCCGGATTCGCGATGCGTCAGGCCCGCGCGCCGGGAAACCCTGTCGGTTGACTTTTCCAGCCGCGCCCGCCATACCCCGCGCATGTCCAACGCGCTGACGCCAAAACCGCGGATCATCGGCCCCAAGGTGCGCATCTGCATCGTGGCATCCAAATACAACGAACAATACACCGACGCGCTGGTGGAAAACGCCATCGAGGAACTCGGCGAGCTGGTGCCGCAGGGCCGCGTCGATCTGATCCGCGTGCCCGGCGCGTTTGAAATTCCGGTGATGGTGGCCTCGGTGCTGGATCGCGATCCGCCGGCCTGCGTCATCGCGCTGGGCCTGATCATCCGCGGCTCCACGCAGCACGCCGACCAGATCGGCACGTCGGTGACGCAGGCGCTGCAACAACTCGCGGTGGATTCGCTGCGTCCGGTGATCCACGAGGTGTTGCTGCTGGATGACGAGAAACAGGCCTACGCCCGCTGCATCGGTGCCCAGCTCAACCGCGGCCGTGAGGCGGCGCGCGCCGCCGCGGCGATGATCGATGTGTTCCAGGAGCTCGACCGGTCGATGCCGCGCAACTCGATCGTGAAAAAACACCGACATGCCTAGCCGCCGCCAGATCCGCGAGGCCGCCGTCCAGTTCCTCTACTGCGCGGATCTCGAAGGCGGTGCCGATCCCGCGGCGCTGCGCGACCCGTTCTGGGATTTTGTCACGGAATCGGACCGCCGCAGCCTGCAGATCGCGACCTTCCGCACCGTGCACCATCTGGCGGAGGGGCGGGAAAACAGGCTGGCGGAGTTCATCGAACGCCAGGCTGCGGCCATGAAGCTGCTCGCCGCATGGCCGGAGGCGGAAGCGCTCAAGAACACGCTGCAACGCATCGCCGAACTCGAATCCGGCTGGAGCGGCGCGCTGGCACAGCTCGAACGCCTGCCGCGCGATGACGATGACGCGTCGGTGGCCGCCAGTTTCAGCGCGGCGCTGGAGGGGTTTTTCTCGAATGATCGCGTGCTGGCCAGCGCGCGCGGCCGTTTCCTGGACGACATCGCGGATTTCCCGAAACTCCGCGGGCCGCTGGAGGCCGTCGCCGCGAGCATCCGCCGCTTGCAGCGCATTTCGGACCGGCTGCGGATGGTTGAGGAGCCGGAAAAATTTCCCGAGCAGGCGGATCTCGCCCGGCTGCGGGATTCGAAAACCGAAATCCGCGAACTGCGCCGCCGCGCCGATGAACTGGTCGATGCCGTGCTGGCCGCCAAGGAATCCATCGACCGCAGCCTGGCCGACGTGGTCGATCACTACGCGCCGGAGCGGATCGACCCGGTGGACCGCGCGGTTCTGCGGCTGGCGACCCACGAAATCCTCCATGCGGGCACGCCGGCCAAGGTGGCGATCAACGAAGCCATCGAACTGGCGAAACGTTACGGCACCAGCGACTCCGGGCGTTTCGTCAACGGCGTGCTCGACCGCATCGCCCACAAGGCCGACGCGCTCTCGGAGACCCGGACGCCAACCTGAGACACCGCCATGCGCTACCCCACGCCCTTCCAGCAGAAAACCCTGTGGAACGCCGCCACCGGCCTGGCCATCCTCATCATCGGCATCCTGACGGTCGGTTTCATCTGGCTGCTCGGCAGGATCTTCGGTTTCCTGCAACCGGTGCTCATCCCGCTGATCGTGGCCGGCATCATCGCCTATGTGCTCGATCCGGTGGTGCGCCTGCTGGAGAAACGCCGCCTCAGCCGCCTGTGGTCGGTGGTGGTGGTATTTGTCGGCATTTTATTGGGAGTCACCTTGTTGGTGGCGGCGGTGTTTCCCGGCATCCAGCGCGGCCATGGCACGCTCAAGAGCCTGTTGAAAAGCCCCGCGCAGAGCGAGGCCGCGGTGCTCGCGGAGGACGGCACGGCCGCAGCGGACAGCGATCGCCTCGGCAGCGTGCTGGCGCGCGAGTTGTCGGCCATCCGCGACCAGCATCGCCACAATCCCATCGGCTGGCTGCTCACCGAGACGGATGACGAGGGCGAGGCGCTGCCGATCACCGGCACGGCCGCCGCGCCGGCGCCGCTGGAGAGCTTCGCTCAAAGCCGCGCGGGACGGATGCTCTTTGAATACAAGGGCGCGATTTTCAAGACCGCGCGCGAGTGGGTGAGCGCCGGGTCCACCCGCATTCTCGGTTTCCTCGGGCTGTTGCTGGGCATGATCATGGTGCCGATCTATCTGTTTTTCTTCCTCAAGGATTCCGCCTCGATCCGCGATCACTGGCACGATTACGTCCCGCTTAAGGCCTCGCGCTTCAAGACCGGGCTGGTGGACACGCTGCAGGAAATCAACGGCTATCTCATCTCGTTCTTCCGCGGCCAGATCGTGGTGGCGGCCATCGATGGCCTGCTGGTCGGCATTGCGCTGACGATTTTCGGCCTGCCGTATGGTTTTCTGATCGGCATCTTCATGGCCATCCTCGGCGTGATCCCCTACATCGGCAACATCCTGTGCCTGATCCCGGCCTGCATCATCGCCTGGCTGCATGCCCAGGATTCCGCGCCTTTCGGCATGGAGCCATGGGCCTACGTCGCCAGCGTGGTGGCCATCTTCGTGGTGGTGCAGCAGATCAACTCGCTGGTCACCGCGCCCAAGATCGTCGGCGACTCGGTGGGGTTGCACCCGCTGACGGTCATCTTCTCGATGCTGTTCTGGTCGCTGGTGCTGGGCGGTTTCATCGGCGCCCTGCTGGCCGTGCCGCTGAGCGCCGCGGTGAAAGTGCTGTTCCGGCGCTTCATCTGGGTGCGCCAGATGCGCGGGCCGGAGGCGCAGGCTCAGTCGGTCTCCGGGTGACCAAGCACCTCGACCTTGACGGGCACCACGCCGCGCTGGCGGAAACCGAGGCGCTCGGCACTGCCGATGGTGAGGTCGATGATGCGGCCGCGGATGAAGGGGCCGCGGTCATTGATGGTGACGATCTCGGACTTGCCGTTGGCCTGGTTGGTGACGCGCACCTTGGTGCCCATCGGCAGGGTCTTGTGGGCGGCGGTGGCTCCCCTGTCGCAAAGGCGCTGGCCGCTGGCCGTCTTGGTGCCGCGATTGGTGCGGATCGAATACCAGGAGGCTTTGCCATGCTGGACGTCTGTGACCGCATACTGCGGCTCGTCCGCCTGCTTTTTGGAGTTGGCTTGGCCGGTTGTCGCACAACCGGGGAGGATCATGACGCCGGCGATTGCCAGGGCCACGGATTTGAAGTTCCGGGTCAGGTTCATCGTGTTTTGTCTTGGATTCGCCCTCCTGCCCGCCGGGGTGACGGTGGTCGGGACGCCCGACTTAAAAGCCCGATCCGGAAGATTCAAGAAAAACCTCGTGGTCCCAAATCCGGCCATATCCTAGGTTCCTCAAGGGTAATTCACGAAGTATTTCAGGTTTCTTGATATTTTTTCTGGTCATTTGTGCCCGGATTTTGCTAGCCGTTCGGGCGATGCTTGAACACTGGATGCCGTCATGCCGAAGCCGCTTCACGCAGCGGGACTTCGATTTTGTCGCATCGGTTCTGGCGCCGGCGGGCCCGGACTGCCATCTGGCGAAGTTGTGGAAGGACTCGGAAGGCATGCGGGAGATGCTCGATCTGCGTGAAATTTTCCATTGTCTGATCGAATCACCGGCGGCGCTCCAGGTATCGCCGCGTTTTTATTTTTACGTGATGGTGCGGCACGCGTTCCTGCAGGCGGAGTTGGGCGACGTGGAGTTGGCCGACTACGTGGCCGGGTTGCTGGCCAAGCGGGTGAGTGCGGACGGCAGCGACCCGCTGCAGGACGTGACCGGCGGCTTCACGCATGCGGCGGAGTTTCTCTCGTTCATCGGTTCTTCGAGAGGACGGATGCGTTATCACCTGCAAGTGGCCGCCGGAAACCAGTTTCTGGTGCTCACCGGCTTGTATCCGGATTTCATCCGCCGCCGCAGCGAACGTGGCGAGGCGCCGGACCTCGGTTTTTACGAATCGTTCGCCCAGCGTTCCTTCCGCATCGCCGCGGACCACAGCCCGGTTTCGCGCGGCCGGTCGCGGCGGATTTTCGGCACACTCGCCGAGACGCTGCCCGCCGCGCGCCGCTCGCTCAACCGCATGGCCGAGGAATTCGTGTTCCTCGGCGAGTGAATCGCGCTGCCGTCCCTGTTGCGGGAGCCGTCCGACCCGCTGGAACGAAGCTCTGTTGCCGCTAAACCGGACAAAACCCGCCAGGCGCCGGGGTATCGTGGTCCCCATCGGGCGGAATGTGGGTGAGGCAGGAAGCAGGAGTGATTTCCAAGTCCGTATGGCACCCGATGGGGATGCGGCGCGTCGCCTGCATGACCAACGCAATCACAACACGGCAAGCAGCAAAAACGGAATGAGCAGTGCGAGCAACAGCCAGCGCAGATATCTCCAGCCCTCTCCCATCGACTCGCCGCGCACAAAGCGGGTGAAGCCCGCCATGCACGGCCCCATGACTGCGAAGGCGAGCCCGACCAGCAGCGGGAATTTCAGGAAATGATACAGCATCCGCAGCAAACCCACGGGATCCTGCGAGGTGACCGACAGCAACGCGACCGCCAGGACGAGCAATCCGAAGCCCGCGAGGCCGACCACCAACAGCCGCAGGGTTTTGAGAAGCTCGCCATCCTCCGCTTTGTCCGCGGGGGCTTGCGGACCACCGGCCTGATCCACCGCAGCTGGAAGCGGTTCGTCGGACACCAGCACCCGGATGCCTCCGATCGTGAGGGGACCGTAGATCGAACCCATGCCTTCATCGAGGATTGCGGCGAAATAACCTTCCGCACGCATCGCCGAAGCGAAGATCGCCGCTTCCTCACGGGTCGCGAAGGTATGAAACACGGGCCAACACAGCCGGTTTTCACGGCCTTGGCAAGTCCGCGCGCTCAGGCCAGCACCAGTCTCCCGTCGGACGCGAGTTTTTCCGTCAGTTCCGGCCAGCCGCCGGGCACCTGCATGTTGAAACAGTGGAGGTAAAGCGTGAGCAGCTTGGGATCGAACAGGCCGATCAGGCGGTCGATCGTCGCGTCGAGCCGCTCGGCATCGAGTTTCTTCGGCAGGTCGCCGACCACCGAGCCCTTGCCGTCGTGGGCAATGCCCATGCCATCGCAGAACATGGCCAGCAGCGATTGCTGGGCGGCCATCAGGTAGGCTTGGAGCAACTGCTCGCCGATGGTGTTGCAGGCGTTGAGTTTGAGGGTTTTGAGCATCCACGCGTATTGCTCGGGCAGGGGTTTTTTCTGGACGAAAACCGGCCGCAGCTTGCGGTTGCCGGCGAGGGTGGCGACGGCGGACTTGTAAACATTGCGGTCGTTGGCGCGGAACCAATCGAACATTCCGGTGACAAGTTCGGGATCGGCGGCGGTGTAGAGTTCGTGGGCTTTCACGGTGGCGATGGCTGATGTGCGCGGCAGTCAAGGCACGGGGCGGCGGCATGGCAAGTTCCGAGCTTTGGAAAATCAGGGCTAGGTTTTGCAAGATTGCCATCCGCCGCAGTCGGGTGCATGGTGGCGTTGGCAATTTCCCTTCCATCATGGCAGACAAGACGCTTTTTGAAAAAATCCGCGATCACGAGATTCCGGCGGCCATAATCCATCAGGACGACCGCTGCCTTGCGTTCCGCGACATCGCGCCCCAGGCACCGGTGCATGTGCTGATCGTGCCAACCCGGCCGATCCCGCGGGTGGGCATGGCGGAATCCGGTGATCAGGACGTGCTCGGCCACTTGCTGCTGGTTGCCGCGGAAGTCGCGCGCCGCGAAGGCATCGCGGAAAGCGGCTACCGGCTCGTCATCAACAACGGTCCGGACGGCGGCGAGGCGGTGCCCCATCTTCACGTCCACCTGCTCGGCGGCCGCAAACTCGAATGGCCGCCCGGCTGATATTTTTTGTCCCCATGAAATCCGCCCTCCTCACCGTGATCGCCGGCATTTGCACCGCGTTGCCCGCACTCGCCCGGGATTTCCGCCCGCTGCGCACGGCCAAATCCGAAACCAGATTTTATCCCGCCCAGGCACCCAAAGCAGGCAGCGTGGTGCTCGTTCACGGCATTTTCGAAAACGGAGACAACTTCCGGATGATGCGCAAACGCCTGCAAAAAAAGGGTTTCGACTGCCTGATTCCACAGCTCAAGCCATCCGATGGACGTGGCGGCCTCGACAAACTGGCCGACGGCCTGATGCGCGACATCGAGCGCCAATTCGGGCCGGACGAGCCGGTATCCATCGTCGGCTTCAGCATGGGCGGCATCGTCAGCCGGCATTACCTGCAGAAACTCGGCGGGGCCTCGCGCTGCCGGAGCTTCATCACCATCTCCTCGCCACACCAAGGGACGCATGCCGCATGGTTTTACCCAAGCGCCGGCGCGGCACAAATGCGCCCCGGCAGCACCTTCCTGGCGGAACTCGCCGCCACCGATTCCAAGCTCGGCGCCATGCCCGTGACATCCTACCGCACACCGCTGGACCTCATCATCCTGCCAGCCGGCAACTCCGTCTGGGAGCGCGCGGAAAACCTGCAATTCCCCGTATTGCTCCATCCGCTCATGCTCAATGACCGCGAGGTCCTTGATGACATCGAGCGCCGCCTGCTCGCCGTGACAGCGGATTGATCAAATTTATGCAAAATCTGGTGGATCGGGCGCTCGGAAAATGCATGCTGGCAGCCATCTGAGCCGCTCTCCCGCAGAATCCGGCTCCCGCAGCAGCCACTTGCCCAAAAAACCCGCCCGATGAACCAGAATCAAATTCCCTTCGCCGCAGGCGTAATCGCCTGGATACTCGGACTCATGGCAATTCTCGGTCTTTCCTGGCCGCTCACCTCGCCGGATACGGTCGCCACCGCCGTCTTGTGGGCCATGGGATACTGTTGGGCCGCCTTCGCCTTCGGACTCGTCGTTCTGGTCGCCACCGCCCGGTTAAGGAAAATCCCGCTGCAACCCTCGCTCTTCGGCTACATCGCGCCGGTGGCTGCAGTGACCGTGGTCGCGATGGTCTGCCTGTGGATTTACCCCAGTGTCGGCTTTCGGGCGGAGCTGATGAGTTACCTGCCGGTGACCGTGGTCTTCTATGTGATGAGCCTGCTGTGGTTGGCGCTTCGGAAACAAAGTGAGGCCCGTGGCGACATGTCGCGGATGGCGCTGCCTCCACTGTTAGGCGGCCTCATGATCCTTGCCCTGGTGGTCAGCCCCGTATTCACCAGCAACGCCTTCATTTACCGCGATGCCTTCAAGCTCGACGTGTTGGAAATCAAACACCCGGACAATGCCATGGTCGCCAAATGCGTGTTGGAAATCCGCAAACCCGGTGATTACGAATTCAGCGCGCCAACGTTCTTTTACTTCGACATGACCGATCCGGAGTCGGGCGAATCCGACAATTCTCCAACCAGCACCGTCAGCTGGGGCCAGGCTGGCAAGCCCGCGGCGGGCGCCGTCGGCAGTTTCCCTTTTGAAATCCTCTGGAGCAACATCCCCACGATCGCCAGTCAGGAACTCCGGACACTCTCGCCCGACTTCCTGCCAATCCTGGTCGAGGCACGCTCGGCCGCGCAACCGGATGTGATCCTCTACACCATCGGCACCGACGAAGAGCCGGAGGAATGACCGGCGCGAAACGCGGCGTGAGGGTCGGCGTTCTCAAGTCTTGAAATCGCGCGTTTGGAAGGCAAGCCAGCCGGCCGTGAAGAGGGTGATGTTGAGTCCTAACAGGAAAACATAGGATTCGGCCAGTTTCGGCCATGACAAGTGCTGCTCCATCAGGAACACCCACGCGCTCATCCGCCAGGTGACGAACCAGCTTTCATACGGTTTGAAAAACGGAAACCCCTGTAAAATCATGTCCACGAAGAGAATGGTCAGGGTGATGATCGTCGCCGCCGCGGGCTTGATCTTGAAACATGAGAACATGAAGGCGATCGACGAGAGCGTGATCATGCTCAGACCGATGCCCGCCGCCGCGAGCGCCAGCCGGCCCGCGCCCTCCCACCATTCCGGATAGGCGGCGAAGACCTTCATTTTGGGTTCCATCACGAACAGCCCGCCCTCCCAACCGACCGCCGCAACCGCCATCGCATAGCCGGATATCCCGACGAAAAACACGAAGCTGAAGGTATAGAGCGAGACGGCGGTGTATTTCACCAGCAGCAGGCGCAGCCGGCTGACCGGCCGGGCGAAAACCATCCGCAGGTTGCCGTCCTCGTTCTCCTTGGCCACGATGTCGCCCGCCACCAGCGCGAAGTAGATCGAACCTAACAAAAACATGCTCAGCAGCATGATCGTGAAGGTGATCGTCAGCGAGCTGTAATAGGTGCCGAACTCCAGGCCGTTGCGCTCGAGCAGCCCGCGCATGTGGTTCTGGCTGCGGTCCAGCTTGTAAACGAAAAGGATCAGCGCCTCCATGATGAGAAACGCGCCATAGCCCATCCAGGTGCGCGGCCGGGCGAAGAGCTTGCGGAGTTCGCCGCGGAGTTGTTCGAGAAAAAGCATGACGGAGCTGCGCTGCGATTGACGCACCGGAATCCCGGAAATCAAGGCGCGTGTTGCGAACGCCGGAAGCTGGGCGGTGGTGGATTCGGCGGTCAGGCGGCAGGAGGCGCCGGGCAAGACCCCGGGCATGGTGCCGGATACGGCGCTGCCGGCCAAGGCGGAATCGGCAGCCTCCCCACGCCAGTAAAGCCACCACACTGCGGCTTGGACGATGTTTTTTCAGCCAGGTTTTCCGCAGCGATCGGTTTCCAGTCATCCGATGTCGAACATCTCAAGTCGGCCCAGCGACCACGCGGCGAGATCCTCGACGGCGGCCACCGATGCAACGTGGCAGAGTTTCTGGCGCAATTCCCGCGCTCCGGGGAAACCCTTGCAATAGGCCATCAAGCGCGAGCGCATGGCGGTGAGCGTCTGGGTTTCGCTGCCATGGCGGCCGCTCTCCACGGCCATCCGGCAGTGCCGCAGCACCAATTCCCACCGCTCTTCCAGAGTGATCTCCGGCGACTCCTCACCCGTCGCCAGAAAGTGCCTCGCTTCGCGGAAGACCCATGGGTTCTGCATGGCCGCGCGGCCGATCATCACGCCGGACACCGCCGTTTCCCGCCGCCGCCGGGCGACATCCGCACCGCAGGATATGTCACCATTGCCAATCACCGGAATGGAAACCGCCCTTGCCACCGCGTCGATGACCTCCCAGTCCGCCGCACCGCCGTAGCCCTGCGCGCGAGTGCGGCCGTGCACCGCGATCGCGCGGATCCCGCAATCTTCCAGAATCCTCGCCACCGTCACGGCATTGACCGATTTCTGATCCCAGCCGATGCGGATCTTCGCGGTGACCGGCACCTGCATGCCCACCGCCGCCACCACGCCGGACGCCACTTCCGCCAGCACCGGGCAGTCCTTGAGCAGCGATGAACCACCATTGCGGGCAACCACCTTGTTCACCGGGCAGCCGAAATTGATGTCGATGAAATCCGGCTGCTTCCAATCGATGATCTTGCGCGCGGCCTCGCCCATGCGGCGGCCGTCGGCCCCGAACAACTGCACGCCCACCGGGCGTTGCGAATCGCTGAATTCGGTGTATTTCCGCGTCCGCTGGTCGGCCTGCATGATGCCCTCCGCGGAGACGAACTCGGTCACCATCACGTCGGCCCCCAGATCCTTGCAAATCCGGCGGAAAATCACATCCGTGACCCCCGCCATCGGCGCGAGATACAGCGGAAAACGACCATCGGCAAACCAGGGAAGCACGCCGACAAGCCAACAGCAGGGACAAGCATCCGTCCACCCCGCTTTGATCCACGTGGCCGCATAATTCCAATCCGGCGGTGCCGGAACCAAACGGCGCACCAGATCGGGCGCGGCCTGCTCGAAAAAAAATCGCGGACACTCGCCGCTACTATCCGACCATGCTCGGGGCCGGCAGCCTGGTTGCCGCCAGGCAGCTCACCGGGCGACTTGTGATTCCCTCACTCGCTGCCGCTTGAGACAGGATGCCGAGCGTGTCCCGGGCGGTGAGATAGAGACCGACAGCCACCAGCAGGGTGCCGGTGGTCTTGAGAATCCATGGCTGGGCGCGGGTGATGCCGCCGACGAGACGCGACGCGAAGCGGGTGCTGAAAATCATGATCAGGGCGAAGGCGGCCACCGGCGCGGCGGTTCCGATTCCATACAAGGTGACGGGCAGGACGATCCGCCCGCTGCCCAGTGCGAGCGGAACGAGACTGCCGAAAAACAACGCGGCGGATACCGGGCAGAAAGATAGCGCGAACAGGAATCCGAGCACGAGTTCGCCTGACAAACCGCGGGATGCCCACTTACCGGCGGAGGATGGGTTAGAGAACGACAAACTCACGGGAAGCGGCAGCAGTCCCAGCAGGACCATGCCGGTGAGGATCAGCAATGGACCTAACAGAGGTGTCATCCACCGCTGCAATCCCTGCGAGAGCGCCGGCGCGGAGGCCAGCCCAAGGGCGAGAAGGCCGGCGATGAATCCGTAGGCGGCCACCCGGCCGAGCGTGTAGGCCAGCGCGCCGGTGATGGCGCGCTGCCGCGAGTCCACCCGCCGCGAAAGACAGGCGGTGGCCGCGAGATTGGCGGCCAGCGGGCACGGGCTCACCGCGGTGAGCAGTCCCAGCCAGATGGCCCCGCCGTAGAGTGCGGTCGCGGTGGTCATGATCCGAGGTATTGCCGGATGGGCTCAGCCAGATAGGCCCGGAACGCGGCAGGTTCGTCCAGCAGGTCCCAGACTTGATCCATGTTTTTCCACTCCGTTTCCCGTTCGTCCCGGCGGTGGCTGATGACCACGGTCTTGGATGTGAGCTTGTAGTCCTTGAGGTAGTGTTGGTTCGCGGGTTCGTCGCAATCCACCACGCGGAACACGAGTTGGCGCGACGCGAGCTGGCCGGCGAAATCCTTCTCGGCCGTTTCACGGGCGAGGGCTTCGATTTTCCGGCAGGAAACGCAACGCGTGCCCATCATGAAATAGGTCATCACCACCTGGTCTCCATCGACCTTCGGGAAAACCTCAACGGGCGGCGGACTTTGCGCGGACCTTTCAGCGGCCTGCGATTTCTGATATTCGCGGTTCGCCCGGATGGCGAGGCTGCCGAGCACCACCAGCAGCAGCAAGCTGCGGATCACTTGTTTGGCTATCATGGTATTTTGGAGCTTAGGATTGGAGCAGCTTTTCGATTTCCCCAACGGCAGGCACCTTGCCGGCGACCATCAGCTTGCCATCCACGACCAGCGCCGGGGTGATCATCACGCCGAAATCGGCGAAGCGCAGGAAATCGGTGACTTTCTCCAGCTCGTAATCGAGCCCGAGATTGTCGGCGGCCGCCTTGGTGGCGAGGGTGAGATTGTTGCATTTGGCACAGCCGGCGCCGAGGATCTGGATCTTCATGATGTTCTTGGGGTTGGTGGTTTCTGTCAGGAGAAAAACGTTCCGAAAACCCAGCCGGAGAGAGTGGCGAGCACGACAGTCAGGGAGACAAATGCGGCGGTCTTTTTGGTGCCGATGATCGAGCGGATGACGAGCATGTTCGGCAGGCTCAGGGCGGGACCGGCCAGCAGCAGGGCGAGCGCCGGACCTTTCCCCATGCCGCTGCCGAGCAAGCCCTGCACCACCGGAATCTCGGTGAGCGTGGCGAAATACATCAGGGCGCCCGCCACCGAGGCGAAGGCGTTCGCGCCGGGCGAATTGCCACCTAACAACGAGGCGGTCCACTCTGATGGAATCAAGCCCTCGTGGCCGGGTCTCCCTAACAAAAAGCCCGCGACCAGCACGCCGCCCACCAGCAGCGGAATGATCTGCTTGGCGTAGGACCAGGACTGGTCGAACCATTCGCCGGTTTCCCCGCCCTTGCCGGCGGTCATCCATGCGATGCCGAACGTGGCGACAAGAAACGCGGCCTCCATCCTGCCAAACACCAGCGCTGCGGCAGCCACGAGCACGGCGATGAGCAGCACCTGCCACAAGGGAACCCGCTGCCAGCGCCAGAGCATGCCGCCCAGCACCACCGCGAAGGCCGAGGTGATGATCCATTTCACCCCATGCACAGAGCCGAAGAATCCCGACTCGCCAGCACCGCCCCAGTTGGCAAAGACGAGGATGCCCACCAGCGCCGCGATGAACGAAGCCGTCTGCCAAAGCGGCCGGCCCGGATCGTCCGCCGGCATCTGCACGGCCACGGCCTGGCGTTCGCCCTCCTCCTTGCGGAACATCCATGACATCGCCAGCCCTATGACCACACTGAACACCACCGCTCCCACCGCGCGGCCGAGCCCGAGTTCCATCCCCAGCACCCTTGCTGTTAGAATGATGGCCAGCGCGTTGATCGCCGGGCCGGAATAAAGAAACGCGGTGGCCGGGCCGATCCCCGCGCCGAGCCGGTAGATGCCGGCAAACAGCGGCAGGACCGTGCAGGAACAAACGGCGAGGATGGTTCCCGAAACCGAGGCCACGCTGTATGCCACCACCGGATGGGCCTTCCCACCCAGGTAACGAATCACCGAATTCCGGCTGATGAAGGCACCGATGGCCCCGGCGATGAAAAACGCCGGCACAAGACAAAAAATGACGTGTTCGCGGGCATACCATTTTGCCAGTTCCAGTGATTCCTTCACCGCGCCATCGAATCGGGGCGTGCCCACCGGCAGGAAATAAAGCAGCGAGAGGACGGCGATCAGCCAACCCGCTGTCTTGAGTTCGGATGCCGGAAGTTTCACACGCGGTAATGGGTTTTCGTGCTTTTCCGGGCTTGAACGCACAGCGAGATGCCGGACACACAAGGCATCGCCAGCCGGTAGAAAATCCGCTTGCCGCGCTTCTCATCTGCGATCACCCCGGCGCTCTTGAGCACCAGCAGATGCTGCGAAACCGTCGGCCCGCTCAGCCCGCTGTATTCGGTCGGCTCCAGCAACTCGCACACACAGCACTCACCCGCCGCCAACCGGTCCACGATCGCCAGCCTCGCCGGATGTCCCAGCGCCTTGAATACCGCCGCCCGCTCGCGCAATGTCATGCCCTTACAATTCGCAAATTAACGAATAATTCAAGCGGTTTTTCCTTGGCGGGGTTTTTTGGCTTTTGATCACAGGGTTACTGCACCAGGGAGGGCTTCGCGGCAAAATCCGGAATGAAGTGGTTATATCACCGCCAAGACGCCAAGCACGCCAAGCCAAACTGATGGGATCGTAATTTTGAGGCACGGGAACTCATTTCAGGGGG
>JALOUA010000285.1 GCA_025457625.1 Akkermansiaceae bacterium | reverse complement strand
GACAGCCAGTCCATCCTACAACGACGCGGCGTATTTCGTGTTGAATGGTTCTGCAAATCTGCTCGCTGATACCACCAGCTCGTTTATAGGCGCGAGCAGTATTGTGGTTGGCAGCATGACCGGTTACCAGAGTTACTCGATGCCCCTTGCCGCAGGCACTCATACGATCTCATTTGTGGTAACAGATGTTTTTGACGAAGTGGTCGATTCCGCTCTCCAGATTGACTCCATCGGCGTTATTCCCGAGCCCGGCAGCGCCATGCTCTCCGCCATCGCCATGCTCGGCCTGCTGGCGCGCCGCCGTCGCTGAGTGACTTGCTGCTCTCTACTTCCATAGCCATTCCGCCATTCCGGCGAACTGGCTATTTTCTATCAGCCCAGGAGTCCTAACCCTTTCTTGATCCGGCTCAAATCACCACCGTCGTCTCATCCAGCCAGCGGGTGGCGGCGGCCACGACCTGGGAGGCGTTGCCGCAACCCAGCTTGTTTTTGATGTTTTCACGATGGGCTTCCACGGTTTTGACGCTGATTCCGAGGCGGGCGGCGATTTCCGAAACCGTCATGCCTCCGCCGATCATAGAGAACACATCAAGTTCCCGCGCACTCAACAGCGCGCCGGCGGAGCCTTTCAGCTTGGAATCCTGCTTGCCCATCAGCGCCTTTGCCAGCTTCTCGCTGACGTAGTGGCGTCCATCCAGAACCGTCCGCGCAGCCTCCACCAGCTTGTCGGCCGGCGCGAACTTGCTCACGAAGCCGGATGCCCCGGCGCGCATGCAGGGATAGCCGACCTGCGCCTCATCGAAAGCCGAAAAGATCAGGCAGCGCGTGCCCTTTGCCGTCTTGCCGAGCGTTTCCAGAAACGGCAGCGCAGTTTCCGCGTGAATCCTGAAATCCGCGATAACCAGATCGATCCGCTCTTTGAGGATCCGCCCGGGTGCCTTGGAAAACCCACCGTCCTCCGCGCTGACCGCGCAGTTCATGGAACCGGCGATGAGCGAGACCACTCCATCCCGCATGACGGGTTGGGAGTCCATGATCAAAACACGGAGGGGGGAATTCATGGTCTCATCAGTGGTTTGACAGCAAATGGCATGCCATACATTCCTTGGTAAGCTTAAGTACCCTGACAGAAATGAACGCGCTCTAAAAGAACAATCTCCAGAATGGATGCCATCATCAGGAGCTACCGGTTTCTCTCGAATTTGTTACAGGGGAATTGTGGTTTTCCGGAAAAGTTTCCGGGACTGCTCGGCTGCGCCTGCGGGATGGTCTTGCGACGCGCGCGTTCATGGCTGCGGCGGCAAGGAATTTGCTGGCTGTGGGAGACCTCCGAAAGAGCCAATGGGTTGGCCCGGTCTGCCATTCGTAGCCTCGGCGAAGTTTGGAGGGCTGGGAAAAGGGTATAGACTGCCGGGCAAGGCGGCGGATTCGAAAAGCGCCGCCGGCAACACTGGAGTGGACTCACGGCATCACCGGTCGCATGACGCTCCCGTCGGCTTTCACCGGACCTTGGGCGCCATGGAGCTCCAGTTCGGCCGCGAGACGCCCGACCATGCGGCGTGTCTGCTCCGGGTTGCGGGATGACAGGTCCCGGGATTCGAAGGGGTCATCCCCGAGATGGTAGAGTTCGACACGGGGTTGTTCCTGGCCGGGACGATAGCGGTAGATCACCTTCCACTCGTCGAGGCGCAGGCTCGACCAATAGCTTGATCGATGGTCGTGGGGGTAATGCATGAGAAACAGGCGCGCCCGCGCGGGATCCGGTGCGCCCGTGAGAAGGCGGGCCAGATCCTGACCATCCACCGCATGGGATACCGGCACCGCCAAACGCAGCATCCGCGCCAGGGTGGGGAAGACATCCTCGACGGAAGCGAGCTGGTTCTGGTGGCCGCCCACGGCGATGGGGAGGCGGGCCTGCGCCGGATTGGCCTCTGCCGGCCTGGCCCAGGCCGCGATGAAGGGGATGCGCACGCCTCCCTCGTAACAGGAGCCCTTCTTGCCCCGCAAGGGCGCGGAACTGCCGACATTCTCGGCCTCGCCCAGCGGGCAATCGCTTCCGTTGTCACCGAGGAAAAGGACCAGCGTGTTCTCGGCCAGACCGCTTTTCTCCAGATGGTCGAGCAGTTGGCCGAGCGAGGTATCGATGCCTTCGATCAAGGTCGCGAAAACGGCCGCGTTCCGGTTCGCCAGGGCGGCATGGTGCGCGGCGAACCGGGGATCGATCTGGAATGGCGTATGGACGGCGTAATGCGCGAAGTTCAGGAAAAACGGTTTGCCCGCGGCGGCCGCCTTGTCGATTTCGGCGATCGCTTCCAAGGTCAGGGCCTCGCTCAGATGGATGTCTTTGCCATGGTATTTTTCCAGCCCCGGCACATTGTTCGGACTGTCCGGTTGTTTGGCCGAAGCGAAATTGTCTTTGCCGAAATAACTGGACGGATGCCCGGCCGAGCAACCCGCGACATTGACATCGAAACCAATCGATCGCGGATCCTCGCCGGCGGAACCCACCGGTCCGAAATGTCCTTTGCCGAAATGGATGGTGCGGTAGCCTTTTTCCTGCAGGAGGCCTGGCAGGGTGGTCGTGCCCTTGGCGATGCCTTTCCAGTTCCATCCGGGCGGACCGAATTCCGTCCGGTTGTTTTCCATCGGATGGATCCAGTTCGTCGTGCCATGCCGCGAGGGATTCTGACCGGTGAGCAGCGAGGCGCGCGAGGGCGAGCACACGCTCATGGCCTGGAAATTCCCGAAGCGGGTGCTGCGCGCCGCCAGCCGCTCCATGTTCGGGGTCCGATACATCGCGTTGCGGGGATAGGCCCGCGGTTTGCCATCCGGACCCGCCAGCATCGGCACCGAGGTGTCCATGATGCCCATGTCATCGATGAGGAAGACCACCACGTTCGGGTCCGCAGACTCCGCGCGCGCGGGGAACATCAGGACAAGAAAAATGGCAAGGCCCGCGAGGAGGGATCCTTTCATGGCTGCCGGAAAATTGCTGTTGGCCGCAGGCAAAGCGGTGAGCAGGAAGGAAAAACCCGGCGAGACAGACGTGTTCCAGACACCGTTGCTGGTTTTGGCAGTCACATTCACGGCTCCGCGCCCGGCTGGGCCTCCGCTCCGCCCGCGCCGCCTTGCGGTTCGAGTAGCGGCCGCATGTCCTGGAGTCCGCCGAATCCCTCCATCACCGACTTCATCCCCGCGGTGACCTTCTTCACGGAGTTGATGGTGCTGTCGAGTTTCTCCAGTTCCATGCTTGGAATGTTGGCGATGTTGCCCGCTTCCACCGGGCCGTCATTGCGGGCGGCGCGTTCATCGACCGCTGCCCGGAGCTTGTCCGCTTGTGCGGGATCGAGCACGCCCTGGAATTCACTCACGAACGCCGGGTCGGCAAGCGGAGTCCCGCCGCGCATGTTGCGTTCATCGAGGGGATTGATCACGCCATCGAGGTCCTTTGAGGATTCGGTCTGGAGTTGTTTGTATTCCTCCTCACTCATTTCACCGCGCGCCCTGGCGTCGCTGGCGAGCATCAAACGCATCAAGGGAGTGGGATCCTTCTTGAGGCTGTCGAGAGCCTGCTTGGAGCGATCCATCTGGCGTTTCTGATAGCTGGCATAGATCTCGCCCGCGCGTTGCTGCTGCTCCTCATTGAGTTGCAGGTCGCCGTAGAGACGGCCGAGTCCCATGCGCAACGCGCGCTGGCCGCCCAACATCGCACCCAACTGGCCGGTGGTCGACATTTCACCCATCGCCACGGCATCTTCCAACAGGCTCACGACATTGCCGGAGATGGTTTTGGAGAAGTTGGTGCGGGAGTCGCCGTATTTGGCGGCGAGTTCCGGGTGTTTGACGCCCTCTCTGGCGCGGGGCTTGTTCGGATTGGACGGGTTGTCCTGCGAGGCATCCGCGCCCAAGCCGCTGCCCGTGGCGCGGCCGGCCGGGCGGTTGGCTTGGGAATCTCCGCCCCCCGGCTCCGGCTTGTTCCTCAGGATGGCGATGGCAGCGGCGGCAAGCAGCAGGACCGCGCCGGCGGCGATGGTGGCATTACGTGTCATGGTCGGGGTTTTGGGATGGGTTGGACGATCCGGTGGGCGTGGGAAATGTGGCAACAAGCGGCAGACCGTCGCCCGCAGTTGGCTTTGTCAGTAAAATTTACGCAATCAAAAAACAGCGGACAAGGCGGGTCCAAGCGCGCGAAGCTGGGCGGTGGTGTGGTCCGGTGTTGGCTTGGTGCCGGCAAGCACGGCAGTCTTCATCGGGTTGCAGGGCCGCGACCATGCCCTGCGGCGGCCAGCCAGTGGCTGCCGGGGATGCCAGCCAGTGGCTGCCGGGGATTTGCCTGCGGTCTGCGAACATGATCAGGAGTCGTCTGGGTGAATCAGTGAGCGCGCGGAGCCTGGATTCAAAATCCAAACCTCTGGAAAATGCGCGGCCCGCGCGCATCCGCAAGCCGGTTTGAGATCTTCATGAAATTTTCCCGGCCACGCCGCGTAGTGGCTTGATCAAGGAAAATTTATGACCCGTAAAACCCAACCCAACCTGACCGTGCTCGCGCTTGCCGCCATCATTACCGGCCCGCTGCACGCCGATGTGAAACCCAACCCGCTGTTCAGCGACGGTGCGGTTCTGCAACGCGGCCAGCCGGTTCCGGTCTGGGGCGCGGCGCGGGACGGCGAGAAGGTGACCGTCGAATTCGCCGGCCAGAAGGTCGGCACCACCGCGGCCGACGGCAAGTGGAGCGTGATTCTCAAACCGCTGAAAGAAGGCGGCCCCTTCACCATGAAGATCACCGGCGACAACGCCGTGACCGTCAACAACCTGCTCGTTGGCGAGGTCTGGGTCTGCTCCGGTCAATCGAACATGGAATGGACCTTCGCCAAGGCCCACAACGCCAAGGAAGAAGGCCCCAAGGCCGCTTACCCGGAAATCCGGATGTTCACGGTGAGGAAAAAAGTCTCCGTCAAACCGCTTGCGGAAGCCGTGGGAAGCTGGGTCGGGTGCTCCCCGCAAACGGTCGGCGGTTTCTCCGCGGTCGGTTACTTTTTCGCCCGGGATCTCTATCAGAAACTCGGCGTGCCCGTCGGCATGATCCATACCTCGTGGGGCGGCACCCCCGCGCAGGCATGGACGAGCCTGGAAGGATTCGGAACCGATCCGGAGTTGCAAGGTTATGTCACTGCCGCAACACAGAAGCTCGCCACTTACGATGCCGATGTCGCCGCCTACGCGGGCAGGATGGAGGAGTTCAACTCCCGCACCAAGGAGTGGAATGAAACCGTCGGCAAGGCCTATCAGGAGACCCTCAAGGCATGGAAGAAAGCCACCGCGCAGGCGAGGAAAGCCGGCCAGCCGCTGCCGCCCAAACCCGCGCCCTCCAGCCCCCGGCCTGTTGCGCCGCCGCATCCGGACGGTGGCCAAAACGCCCCGGCAAGCCTCTACAACGGCATGCTCGCACCCATCATTCCCTATGGCATCAAGGGCGCCATTTGGTATCAGGGCGAGTCGAATGCCGGCCAGTCGAGGCAGTATCGCACGCTTTTCCCGGCGATGATCGCAGACTGGCGGGCGCGCTTCAACCAAGGCGACTTCCCGTTCCTCTTCGTCCAGATCGCGCCCTTCAACGGCCAGCCGCCGGAGATCCGCGAGGCGCAGTTCCTCACGCTCGCCAAGGTCAGGAACACCGCCATGGCCGTGACCACCGACGTGGGCAACGCCAATGACATCCACCCGACACGGAAGGAACCCGTCGGCCGGCGCCTGGCCCTCGCCGCACGCGCGCTCGCATACGGCGACAAGATCGAATTCTCAGGTCCGCTCTACGACTCGATGATCGCGAAAGACGGGAAAATCACCCTCAACTTCAAGCATGTCGGTGGCGGACTGGTCGCAAAGGACGGCGAACTCAAAGGCTTCACCATCGCCGGGGAGGACAAGAAATTCGTGCCCGCGCAGGCGAAGATCCAAGGCGCTGCCATCGTCGTCTCCGCCGAGGGGGTGGCCGATCCGAAAGCCGTCCGCTACGGCTGGGCGAATGTTCCCGACGTGAACCTGTTCAACAAGGAAGGACTCCCCGCCTCGCCCTTCCGCACGGACGTGGATTGAAGCCCGAAACCCGGTCACAAATCACGAATGTCGCAAAAGTCACGAAAGTCATGGCGGATGCGGTCCGCCGCCGCTTAGGATGCCGCGCATGAACGATTCCATTTCCTCGCTCACCTCGCGCATCCAGGATTTCGTCGATGCCCGCGACTGGCGGCAATTCCACAACCCGAAGGACCTGGCCGTGGCCATCGCCGCCGAGGCGGGCGAACTGATGCAGCACTTCGTCTGGCAGCAGGCCGGCCAGATCGACCAGCGCGTCAGGAAAAACCGCGACGAGATCGCCTCCGAAATCGCCGATGTGGGCATCCTGCTGTTCGAATTCGCCGACAACCTGGGCTTCAACCTCGGCGAAGTGATGGCCGCCAAAATGGCCCGCAACGAGGAGCGCTATCCGGTGGCCAAGTCCAAGGGCAACAACCTGAAGTATTCGGAGCTTTGAACCGCCCGCTCAGGGTTGGGAAGCGGACGTCCCGAACTTCGGACCGGGCGTCCCGAACTCCGGACCGGGCGTCCCGAGCTTCGGACCGGACGTCCCGAGCTTCGGACCGGGCGTCCCGAGCTTCGGACCGGGCGTCCCGAGCTTCGGACCGGGCGTCCCGAGCTTCGGTATGAGCGTCCCGAACTTCGGTATGAGCGTCCCGAACTTCGGACCGGGCGTCCCGAACTTCGGACCGGGCGTCCCGAACTTCGGTAGGGCGAGGCGGCCCTGCCGCGCCCAAATCTCCACCCGCACGGGCGGGCCATGAAAATGTAGCGTCGCTCTGCGAGCGTCGCTGATTTTCCTGATCTCCGCTTCCCGGCATACGTCCCGCATGCGTTTTCGATCTCAAAACCCCTCCCTAAAAAAATTCATTCAATTCGAACGTACCCCCGCATTTGTCCCACCCCTTGTGTTTGAATGACGCGGAAATTGCCACTGAACGCGCACCTTCTGCTATTT
>JALOUA010000043.1 GCA_025457625.1 Akkermansiaceae bacterium | reverse complement strand
GGGCTGCGGGAAACCCAGCCCGTTGGGCTGGGCTGCTATGATGTCGGACCTTTGGCCCTACAGAAGTGCCAAACCTTCTTCCGGCCCGGCTGCGCGAATTCAAGGCTTCGCCATTCCCGGATCAGGATCTCTGAGTTTGCAGAATCAACAGGCCGGAGCTCAATCGCCACGTGTGAGCCCAGCCGCAAGCAAGAAGCTTGATGGTTTGTGTCTCTCGTAATTTTCTCGTAATTTTCATTGAGCCTAAGGGCCACCGGTCGGCACCACTCCGGCTTGCATGCGGGCGGGGATTGCTTCATGGGCAGGGGCATGGATTTCAAGGCGGTGTTGTTCGACTTCGACGGGGTGCTGGTGGATACCGAGTGGGCGATCTATCAGGCATGGCGGCGGACCTTCGAGGCACATGGGCACGAGCTGCCGCTGGCGGTCTACACACGGTGCATCGGCTCGGATTTCGCGACGTGGTCGCCCAAAACCCACCTTGAGGATCTCACGGGGCTGGCCTTCGACTGGCATGACCTGGATACCCGGCGGCAACAGGAAATCATGGACGAGCTCGGCGAAGCGGGCCCCATGGCGGGGGTGGAGGAGATGCTGCGCATCATCGCCGCCCGCGGCTTGCCGATGGCGGTGGTGTCAAGTTCGTCGCACCGCTGGGTGGACGGCTGGTTGGAAAAGCTGGGTCTGGCCGGGCATTTTGAAACCACCGTCTGCCGCGGCGACGCGCCGCGGATCAAGCCGGCGCCGGATTTGTTTGTGGAAGCGGCGCGGCGGCTGGCGGCAGAGCCGGGCGGCTGCCTGGTCATCGAGGATTCTCACAACGGCCTGCTGGCGGCGCGGGCGGCGGGCATGCGCGTGTGGATCGTGCCCAACCGGGTGACGGAAGGCTTGGATTTCACCTCGGCGGACGCGATTTTCTACTCGCTGCGGGACTGCGCGATGCAGCTTTCCGGATGATCCTCAATAGGATGCATGAACTTCCGTGAAATCCCGGGAAAGCCGCGGCCTCCTCGCTGGATTCGGAATCACTCCGCAAGGCCCTTGACCCGGAAGAAAATACTTGAGGGTGGTGGTTCCTGGGAAATCCATGTGGCCTCTAGCGTGTCGACGCTTTCATCCACCTGCCATTGCGCTTCATTGATCGGACCCCAGATGTAGAAGTCGGTGGTCGTCTCGATCAGGTAGGCGATGGATTCCGACAATTCCGCGGCATCCTTGCGGTAAACAAAGTGCGGAATAGGCGGCGGTGTCTGCAAGGCGTCCGGTGATACCTCGCCATCCGGCGCAGCGGCGGCGGGCTGTGGTGCGGCAAGCCATTGGACCTCGGCGGTCCCGAGCAACTGCAATGGCAACGTTTTGAACGACGCCAGCGGTGAGTAGCTCGTCCCTGCATTGTTGATGGCGTAGGCCCGGAAGAAATAGGTGGTGTTGGGTGTCAGGCTGGCGGCATTCACCGTGAAGGGACCCATCGTGCCGGTGGCGGTGATCTGCGTGACACCGGGTCCGCCGATGACCGGTGGGGTTGCAGCGTTTTGACTGAAAACCACACCTCTGCCCGTCGCGGTGGTCGCTCCGTCACTGACCACCGTTCCCCCGAGTGTGGCGTTGGTCGCGGTGATTCCGGTTGCGGTGGGAGTGGTGACCGTGAGTGGCGGGAACGTGGTGAAGAAGGCATACGGAGAACCATAGGCGGTGCCGATTGCATTTCTGGCGAAGGCCTTGAAGGTATATCCCGTATTGGCCGTCAACCCGGTGATGTTGGCGGTGTATGCGCCAACTGTGGTGCCCGCCGCCGTGACCTTGATGACACCGGGACCGCCGATGACCGGGTTGCTGTTGACCGCGGTCGGGGAATAGACAAACCCCCGCTCCAGAATGTTGGATTGCCCGGTGCTGGTGACGTTGCCGCCCAAGGTGGCGGAAGTGGAGGCCAGATTCGTGATGGTGGGACTCGTGACGGTGGGCACTGTCGCGAGAGTGGTGAAGGTTCCCACCGCAGTGTAGACGGGTCCCACGGCATTGATCGCGTATGCCTTGAAGCGGTAGAGCGTGCCAGGCAGCAGGCCGCTGGCATTGACCGTGAAGACACCGGTTCCCGTGGTGGTGGCCGCGAATGCGGTGACTCCGGCACCGCCGATCACAGGATCGTTGTTGGTGGAGGAGAAAACCACACCGCGCTGGAGGATGGCAGTGCCGCCATCGCTGGTGATGTTGCCGCCCAGAGTGGCGGAAGACGAAGTGAGGTTCGCGCTGGTCGGGGAGGTAATGGTCGGCAGGCTTGTGGTGCTGAAGGTGCCGATCGCGGTGGTGTGGCTGGTTCCGATGCTGTTGATGGCGTATGCGCGGAACGAGTAGGTGGTGCTAGCCGTGAGTCCGGTGACGTCGACCGTGAACACACCGGTGGTGCCGGGACTCGTCACCTTGGTCACACCGCTGCCGCCGATGAACGGATTGTCATTGGTGCTGGTGCGGGAGAAAACCACGCCTCTTTCGGTGATCGGTGAACCGCCGTCGCTGGTGACAGTGCCACCGAGAACCGCCGTAGTGACCAAGGGGTTGCTGCTGACCGGCGAGATCACTGTGGGCAGCGTGAGGGGCGGCGGTGTGAGCGTGGTGAAGGTGGTGACCGGGGTGGTGTAAAAGATGCCGATGTTGCTGATGGCGTATCCCCGGTAGGAATACTGGGTGGTTGGGGACAAACCGGTCAGGCCGACGGTATAAACTCCCGGCTCGGCCGGTGAGGAGGGCACCCTGGTGACACCCGGGCCGTCCAACGTGGGGAACGGATTGGTGGCTGATGCCGAGTAGATGATGCCGCGCTCGAAGATGGTGACATCGACCGAGGACAAGGGGTCGCTCTGGAGGGTTGCACCAAGCGTGGCCGTCGTCTCCGTGACATCCGCGCTGGTGGGATCAGCCACGGCGATGGTCGGCACGAGGGGGTCCGACCCGGCCACGAATTCCTGCTGGTTGGTCAAACCGTCGCCGTCCGGGTCCGCACCGGGACCGGCGATGGCATCTGTGTTGGAATCAAAAGGAAACAATTCGTTCCTCCATGAGGCATAACTGACAACCAACTCGACAGGAACGCGGACGGTGACGGAGGATAGATCCGCCTGAGGCTGCTGGTTGGCATACCGGAGATATCTCAGCACAATGTTGCCGTTGATCGAAAACGGCAGGCTTCCCTGCTCCATCAGCGAGCGGATGTTGCCATAAATCGAATACATATCGCTGCTCAGATTGAGATTCAACGAGGATGTGAAGGCAGTCACCCTGAATGTGAAACTGATTGGAAGGCCGAATTCATCTTCCAGTGAGAACTCGATGAATTCACCCGAAGATGCCAAGCCGTTTTTGAAGAGATCATCCCAGCTGACGTTCATCGGGAGGTAGGGATCGAATTTCAAGCGGCCGTTCACCCATTTTTGTTCGACAGGCGGAGTATTGAATCGCTCCGTGGATTTGAGCGATCTGACGATGAAACTCGGCTTCTTCAAGCCCACGTTGAGAGCTCCGTTAGGAACCAATCTGTGACCCACCTGAAGCGCGGCCTTGCCGGTGGGCGCGTTCCTGATGGTTGGGAACTCCACCGAGTAAACGCCGGGGACAATGGTTTCTTCGAGGGTTTTTCCGTCCGTGGGATTTGGATAATCCTTATTGAAGTAGTATAGGGAGATGGGGAATTCCTGAAAGACACCCACAGGCTGGCCTGGTGCCCGAATAAAATAATTGAAAGAGGTGGAGAAATCGCGCAATGGCGCTGGTCGCACCAAGCGGGAGGAAGGGGCGGCACTCACACGCACGTTCGAGCCTGAATAGGGCTTGACGAGTATCGCCTGGGTATTGCTGGTCACGATGGGCTCGGCAAGACCCAGAAAATCGCCATTTGCCAGGAGCGTGGGAGCGAAAAACTGAAGGGACCACGTATCTCTCGGGGCGGGCAGGGGAGGGTTTCCCACGAGGGGAATGGCAAGGGGGTCATCCCTGTTGGCAAATGGATTCCCATCCTCAAAGCGGTCGGTATAACCGTCCACATCACCATCGGTATCCGGCGTGCTTCCGTCCGCGAGGACGAACTTGTAACTGCCACTTTGGAACGCCGCGGTTAGCGGGCCGGTTTGCTGGATCTCCCGTTCCGTCTGAATGTATAGCCGTGGCCCGCTGGTTTGACTCTGCTCGCGCTGCAGGACGGACATCCATTGGCGCCACAGGCTCACGGATTCAGGAACCTGGCTGCTGGCGGCGGCTGTCAATCCGAGTGAGACAGTCAGCAGCAGCGTTGCGGCTTTCCTGAGCGTTATGAAACCATTCAAACGCAATGGTGCGGAGTCTTTCATTTCGGATTTTTAATTTAAACCAAAGGCTGGGAGCGGCAAGGCGTGATTTCAGAGTGAGGGCAGAACCCCGCCAAGGTCGTCGAGGGAGGGCTCGGTAGCGCCGGGCATGGGAGTGGCGGCAGCCGCATCCACTCCACGGAGCGGACGGCCGGTGGCATCGATGATCTGCGCGGTGACGAAGATGACGAGGTTGCTCTTGATGCGGTTTTCGGCCTTGGTCTGGAACAGGCGGCCGATCAGCGGAATGTCTCCCAGGATCGGCACCTTGTCCTCGACGTTCTGGACATCCTCGCGAATCAGTCCGCCGATGGCGACCGTGTAGCCGTCGTAGATCGAGAGCTCGGTATTGACCCGGCGGATCGAGAAGACGGGCATTTCGATGCGGTTCTCGGTGATGACCGAAACGACCGGGTTGCCGAGGGCATCCGTGCCCGGCGCCTGGATGGGGCTGCCGTAGTTGATGAAGCCTTCGAATTCGGTGATTTCGGGGACAAACTTCAGGTTGATGAGGAAGTCGTTCTCACCAATCGTCGGCTCGATTTCGAGGGTGACGCCGGTGGGACGGGTCTCGAATGCCGTGGGTGTCGCCGGAGTGACGGGGAATGATCCGCCCGAGGATCCTCCGCCCGGCACCAAGGAAACGTTACCCTGTTGGCCCACGCTGTTGGGCAGTTCCGGGGGTTCGTATTCGGTGGGATAAATGAACTCGCGGATGATTTCGATCTTCGCGCTTTGGCCGGAGCGTGCGGTCACGGACGGAGCGGTCATCAGGTCCGCGCCTTTTTTCTGGGCGAGGCCGCGCATGATCATCTGGAATTGTCCGTCGGTGAACAGACCGGTCAGCGAGAGGATGCCCGGAGCGACGTTTGCCGCTTGAGCTCCCCTGTTGGGATTGTTCAGCAGGCCGTTGATGGAGTCATTGGCGATTGCGGAGTCACCCGACCGGAGTCCCGCAGTCGAGATGTTGGACACCGGTTGACCCGGGTTGACCGGAATGCCGGGGATGTTGGTGAAATTGACGGGATTGATGAAATCCGCATTGGTGCGTGGCGTGCCGTTGCCGGTGGTGCCACCGCTGCCGAAGACCGTGCCCTGGGAGTTCATGGAGAACGGGCCGATGATCCAGTCGAATCCGAGTTCGTCGGTGTTTTCCTGGGTGATTTCGACGAACTTGGTGGTGATCTTGACCTGCTTTGGCTGGCGGTTGCTGATCATTTGGACGAGTTGTTCGACCTTGTCGAGTTCGGTGGGGGTGTTGGCCACCAGCAACACGCCGTTCGCGCTGAGCGAAGCCGAGGAGCCTTCCGGGAAATTGATGCCCGAGTTCTTGAGCAGCTCCATGATCGGCCGGCGTGCCGTGATCGTGTTCCCGCCACCGCCACCGGCGTCTGCGAAGGGATCGGCTGCGGCAGCACCGCCGCCACCTGCCTCGCCGCTGTCGAGCGAAGCGGAAAAGTCCGGCGGCACGGTGAAGGTGCGGGAGAAGATTTCCTCGTCGGTCTCGGTCTGCGGAACCAGGGTGACCGCAAAGTCATCGACTTTGTAGCGGAGTTTGGTTTGCTCGCCGATGTATTTGAGAGCGACGCCGAGCGGCACGTTGCGCAGGCGGAGTTCCCTGATTCTTAGGGTGTTGGGATCAGAGCCTGCGGATGGCAGACCGTCCAGTCCGGTGCCGGCATCCAATCCGGTGTCGGCAGCCGCGCCGGAGGCGGCGCGCGGACGACGGACCACGAAGTTCACGCCCTTGCGGGTGGGATCCAGTTCGAGGGTGTCGAGTTCGGCGGAGCGCAGGCGCAGGAAATCGATGGCCTCCTCAACGGTGGTGTCCTCGAAATCGATCTTCGGAATGATGATGCGGCGGAGTTTCTCGGTGATGTAGGCCACGCCGGTGCCACCGTCACTGGTGGTGGTGGGTCCCGTCGGGAAGTCAGGCACTTCCGCGGGAACGGAGAGTTCCCATGCGGCGTCCACCTGGGAGAGGAGTTCGGCGCGGGTGTGGTCGTAGGCGGCACGATAGTAGTCCGACTTGGCGGCTGCGATGCGCTCCATGCCGCGGCGGGCGGCGGAGTTGTAGGGGTCGATGCGCAGCACGTCTTCGTAAACCCGCTTGGCTTCGTCGAATTTTCCAAGGTCGAAATTGCCCTCGGCGGTGTAAAGCTTGCGGCGGACATTATCGACGTTCTGGGTGTGCTCGTAAGTGAGCGCCGGATTGGTGCGGATCGGATCGTCGAGGAAACCGAGTTCCTTTTTGGCGAGGGCGTTTTGCGGATCGACGGAGAGGACGCGTTCGAGCAAGGTGCGGGCCTCGGCATACTTGCCCACCCTGCGGTGCTGCATGGAGAGGGCGACACTGGCGTCGGCAAGGTGGCCGGTGTAGCTGGCGCGGCGGTCATCGAAAGCCGGCGAGTTGGGCAACCGGTCGAGCGCCTGCGAGTATTTGTCCACGGCCTGCTGGAAGTCGCCGCGCGCATAGGCTTCACGGCCTTCGGCGATCAGGCGGTCGGCATCCGCGACATCGTTCTGACGGCGGATGATTTCGCGCTGGGCAAGGCTGCTGTAACCGTATCCGCCTCCGCCTTCACCGGCATTCGCGCGGGTGGTGATGACGGGCAGAGTGGAGGCCAGGGCCATGAGGGCGACGACGGTGCGGCTGGATCGATACATGGGCGTGAGTTGCATGTTGGCTGAGGTTTTTTCTGAGGATGTTTTTGACGTTTGGGAAGTGATTTTTCTGAAAATCAGGGATTCATGTTGGGAAACGATCCTTTGCCGATCGTGACGGTGGCCCGGTTGCCGGCCGGATCGGCATATTCCACGGTGACGGTCTCCGGGGTGACGGATTTGAGGAGATAGTTTTTCTCGGCGGCATCGGGCGGCAGGGCGAAGGCGGTGTTTTCCTCGACCTTGAATTCCTTGCCGCCGAGGCCGAGGGCTTCGAGCGAGAAGACGGCGGTGCGGTCATACTGGACGAAGGCGTTCTTGCGCTCGTCGTCGGCCAGCGGCGCGGGGAACTCATAAACGTCGCCTTTTTTGTTAGGCCGCTGGTCCTCGATTTTGACGATGGTGACGTCCATCTCGACGTTGATCTTCTTGTTGAGTTCCTTGCGTTGCTCGGAGCCAAGCAGTTTGAAGCGGTTGGCCTCAGGAGCCTCGGCGAAGAAAAGCTCGCCGTCGCCGATCATGTTGGCGGCGGTGATGCGGTTGCGGCGGCCTTTGGAATCCTCGTAGGTGAAGGGGAACTTGCCACCCGAGCCGTAGCCCGGGCGGATCACCCAGGTGATGCTCTCGTCCTTGAGGAACATCAGCTTGGCGATGAGCGGCGGGTGGGACTTGGGATTGTTGGGATCGGTCTCGGCGTTGAATTCCTCGGTGTTGGAGAAGCCATCGGCATCCGGATCGCGGGAAGGCGAATCGGCAAAGCCTGGATCGAGGCGGTTCTCGAGCCACCAGGTGTTGGGAATCGGCGGATGAAGGGGATCGCCCTTGAGCAGATCGAGCGGCTTTTCCGGTGCGCTGCTGGCGATGAACAGGGCGATGCCGGTGAAGAGATCGACCGGGCGATCGCCATCCATGGCCTGGGTCCAGGTGCGGTCCAGTTTCATGGATTGCCTGGCCATGGGGATGCGATCGGCGCCGGGCACGGCGGTGTTGTTGTTGCCGCCGCCGGTGAGGTCGGTTCCGAAATCGTCTTTGACTCCACCGATTTTCGCCCACCCGAGATAGACAAGGCCGAGAGCGACGAGGACGGTGCCGCCAAGTGCGGCCTTTTCGTAATTCTTGGAAAACCAGGACATGGAAGGGGAAAGGGTGGGGATCAGGGAAGTTTTTTGGCGGGCAGGAAGCTCATCACGTCGAGCCGGACGAAAACCTGGATTTCCTCGTTGCCGAGGACTTGGGCGAGGATGCGGCTGGAATCGGCCTTTGGCGCGGGAGGCGGGGCTGGCTCGCCTTCCTTCGCTTCCTCTCCCTCGCCTGGCAGGACGAAGGCCCCGGCGAAAATGTCGGCGGCGGCGGGCGCGGCGGTGGGTGGTTTGTCAAACTGGGCATCGGCGGCGCGCGGCGGGTCTTTTTTGACGTTGCTGATGCGCAGCGTGCGGATCACGATGTATTGTGAATCCGGCTGGGTGATGGCGGAGAGAAACTGGCGGGCGGATTTTTCCGGACCGACAAAGGTGATTTCAAGCGGCAGCGGACGGGCGACTTGATCGGGTCTGGCCTCGAAGGCACGGCCCTCCTCCTCGGGCAGTCCGGGGCGGTGGAGGTTGCGCAGCTCGCTGGGGCCGGACTTGGCAAGGGCGAGCATGATGGATTTGATGGATTGAAGTTGCTGCCCCAGAATGCCGGTGGCCCCGCTGCGCGCGAGTTCGGTCCGGTAGCGCTCGAAACCACTGAAAAAGCCTTCCGGCAACTTGGTGTTCGAATCGGCGAAGGCTTTCAGGAGCGCGTCATTCACCGCCTTGAGCTGGTCAGTGAACTCTTGGGGCGAGACGTTGGCCGGCTTTTCGGAGCGGTAGGGTTTGAAGGCGGCCTGCAAGGCCTCGGTCGCCTTGCGGTATTCATCGAGCGCCTTGCTCTTGCCATCGCGGTTTTCCGGCCGTGGATAGAGTGGCAGCCTCTCATAAGACGTGGCTTCGGAAACCGCGGTGTCGTAGTCCTGCTTGGCTTGGTCATAGCGGCCGCCGCCCTTGGAGCCGACCATGAAAAACACGATGGCCAAAACGAGGGTGGATCCGCCGAGAACCACCAGAAACTTGTTGTCCTTGAACCAGCTCATATCGATCAGAATAGGGGAATGCGGATGGGTTTCACTTGATGGCGACCGGGCGGGCCAGGGGCAGGGTGATTTCAAACGGCAGGCCGAGTTCGCCGGGTTTGCCGGTGACGGTGATGTCGAGAATCTGTTCGTCGCTCAGATTGATCTCCTTGCCATCCGCGCCTTTGGTGGTGAAGCGGAAGCTTGAGGAGTTTTCCCGCAACTTCTTGAGGAGCACGGAAACGACGTTCTGGCTGAGCGGATTCTCACGCCAGAAGCCCTTGATGCGGACGGCATTGACGGCGGCCGCCGCTGGCTGCTCTGCGGGCGGTGCCTGACGACCGCGCTGCGGTGGTGGCGGCGGGGCGTCATTGCGGATTTCCACCAGCGAGGAGGCGCCGTATTTGGCGGTGGCGAAATCCGCCTTGACGACGGATTTTCCGTTAGGCGCTTTGTTGGCCGGAGTTTTCGGCCCGGCGGCCGCGGCGGCATCGTAGCCAAGGATCGGCTCGAAATCCGTGATCCAGACCGCATCGCTGGCAAAGGCACCGCGCAATTCGGCCAGCAGGTCCATCCAGAACGCATGATCGGACTCGATGGAGGTGTAGGCGTTGGCAATCTGCTGGGTGGCGGCCTCGCGCTTGAGCAAGCCGTCGATCTGGGTCTTGAGGGGGGCGAGCGTGTCGCGCTGTTCGCTCATGGTGCGGGCCGCATCGGAAGCCTTGGCCGCGGCCACGTTCTGGAGAACCGCCCAGAGTGCGACACCACCGACCAGGACGGCGGCCGCGGCGATGAGGAAGGGTTTGCGGCGATCCGCGGCACGCGCTTGTTCGACGACGGCGGGGACCAGATCGATGTTGATTTCGGACTTGCCGATGCCGCGCAGGCCGAGGCCGACGAGTTCGCCCATCATGTGGCCTTCGCGCTGGATCACTGCGGGATCGACGCCTTTGCCGATGGCCAGATTGCGCACCGGGTTGAAATACTCGACCGGCAGGTTGAGTTTTTCCTGAAAGAATTCGAGCGTGTAGGGCAGGTTGGCCCCGCCGCCGGCGAGCAGGACGCGGCGCGGCGCGCTGCCGGAATGCTGGCTGCGGTAATAGTTGGTGGTACGCGCGATTTCGGCGGGCAGCCGGCCGAGCGCGTTGCGGATGACCATGGCGAGCGCGGCGACCGCCTCGTCGAGCTGCTCGGTGTGGCCGCCGCCGAGGGCGACCAGTCCGTTGGCGACTTTCTGATGCTCCGCATCCGCGTAGGTGACATTGTATTCCTTGCTGATCGCGGCGGTGATGGCGGAGCCGCCGATGGCGATGCTGCGGGTGAAGAAGCGCTTGCCTTCGATGTAGAGGAGATTGCTGGTTTTGGCGCCAATATCGATGAGCAGGACCGGCTCCTCGGGCTGGCCATAAGTCGAGCGGAAGGCGTTGTAGAGCGCCATCGGCGCGACGTCCACCTCGGCGGTGGACAAGCCGCTGTCGTTGACGGCGGCATTGATTTCGTCGAGTGCGTCGCTCTTGATGGCGACGATGACCACCTCCTTGTCGCTGGCACCCTCGATGAGTTCGTAGTCCCAGACGACTTCGTTGAGCGGGAATGGCACGTGCTGCTGGGCCTCGAAGGTGACCAACTGCTCGATGTTGTCATCCTGCAGGGGCGGCAGTTTCACGAAACGTGTGAAAACCGCCTGACCGGAAATCGCGTAGCGTGCCTTGGTTTTGCCCAGCTTGAGCCGTGTGGCGAGGTCGGCCACGGCCACGCGGGTCTGGGCGATGCGCGAGGCATCCATGGCGGGGTCTGCGGCGATGGACTCGGAATCGTAGGCTTTGAGGATCAGTCCGCCGTTTTTCGATACCTCGAAAGCGGCCATGCTGATGCGCTGGGAGCCAATGTTGATTGCGACGCTGGTCTGTGTTTCGGCCATGGTTGCGTGAAAAATGGGGAAGTGGGGAGTGGCGGTGGTGAATCAGCGGCCGCTGCGGGGGTCGAACACCTCGGCATAGCGGTCCCACCAGCTGTTGGAGAAGGGCGTTTCGTTCTTGTTGAGAAGGGGCACCGCATCGCTGCGGGAGATTTTGTCGGATGCGGCGTTCCACCAGCCGGGGCGGAACTTGGTGGTGTCTTCGGCCACCTTGACGCCATTGACAAGGATTTCGTATCCCACGGCCTCAACGGCGGTCTTGCCGCCGCGATCACTGCCGGTCAGGCGCTTGATGGAGGCGGGCGAGAGATAGACCGAGGCATAAACATCCTCCTCCAGCGGAATGTTGACGTGCTCGATGTCGCGGGAGAGAAGCAGCATTGTGCCGGGTTTCTCGGGGTTCTTGACGGCGACATACCACTTCACGGTGAGGCGGTCACAGGTCATCGACTTGGGTGCGGGACTCATGGTCGCCCTGATCTTGGTCTCGATCTCCAGCCAGTCCTTGGGTTTGAAGGATTTCTGTTTGCCGCCGGCGAACTCGGGGGAAGGCATGTCGTCGAAGGTCGGCTTGTCGGCAGCCACCTCGGTTTTCTGGGCATGGGCGACGCCCGATGAGACGCTGGTGATGATTGCGAATGCGGCGACGGCGAAGAGGTGACGTATCGATGCGTTCATTTCGGTTTGGATTTGAGAGAAGCTAGGGAATGGAGTTTCGGGTTGACCAGAGAAAATCTCGATTTTGCGGTAAAATTTCACTCAAGCCGGTTGCAGCGCAGGCTTGACACGCGGTGAGCGATTGACGGGGCGCCCGCCGCCTCTCATCACTCTGACATGGCAATTGCGGATTTTCCACTGGCAAACGGGTGCGTGAGCGTGGCGGGCAGCTTCGGCGGCGCGGAGGACTTGCGGCGCGCCGGTGCGCCGGAGGTGCGCGCCGCATGCGACATCGCCGAGATCCGACTCGATCTGCTGGCGGGGGATGCAGGCACGGTGGACAGCGCCGCATGGCGGCATCTTGCGGACATGCCGCTGATGTTCACCGCGCGACGCGGCGACGAGGGCGGGCACGGGAATTTAACAGCCACGGCACGCATGGAACTGCTGGAACGCGTGCTGCATGACGCGGCCTGCATCGACATCGAGGTGGCAAGCATTCCGGAAATGGGAGGGTTGTTGGAAACCGTGCGAACGCGCGGGATTCCCTGGATTGCCTCATTTCATGACTTCGGGAAACTGCCGGACACGGCCGTGCTCGAAGACGCCGCACGAAGAGCGCGGGAGGCGGGCGCAAGCGTGTTCAAGGCTGCGGCCATGCTCCACTCCCCTGCCGACATGGCGCGGCTGGCGGATTTCCAACTCGCGGATCACGGCATCCCCGTCGCCACGATGGGCATGGGACCGCTGGCCCCCGTCTCGCGCCTGCTCTGCGCCCAGTGCGGCAGCGTGCTCAACTACGGCTATCTGGGAGAAACCCCCACCGCGCCGGGACAGTGGGATGCGGCGTTTCTCAAGCAAGCCATCGCGCGGCTGGCTGCATTGTCAGGCGAAAAGATCGGGGATAGAAGATAAAAGATGGAAGACTGAAACCCCCTTGATTGACGATTGGTGATTGAAGATTTTTGATTGTTGAAGTGACGGAACGGCCACTCAACATCCAATCACCCGTTCAAAAATCAACAACCGTCAATCGTCGATCGAATCTCTTGAAATGCCTTCTGTAAGGCGACCTCCACCAGGCTAACTTATTTGTCCTGCACCCGTGGCGACGGGCGAAGATGCCGGGCGGCACTACCCGATCACTTCCACCGGCGCGTCGGGCAGGGCGTTGAGGAAGGACTTGCCGTAGCGTTTGGTTAGAATGCGGTTGTCGAGGATGCAGACCAGTCCGTGGTCGCGCGCGGTGCGGATCAGGCGGCCGACGCCCTGGCGCAGCTTGAGGATGGCCTCCGGCACCGAGTAGTCCATGAAGGGATTGCCGCCGGCGGCCTCGATGGCCTCCAGCCGTGAAGCTGTTAGAGGGTGGTCGGGCACGGCGAAGGGCAGGCGGGTGACGACCACATTGGAGAGCGCCTCGCCCGGCACGTCCACGCCGGTCCAGAAGCTGTCGGTGCCGAAGAGCACGCTGTGGGTGTCCTTG
Organism: Akkermansiaceae bacterium; assembly: GCA_025457625.1. GTDB lineage: Bacteria > Verrucomicrobiota > Verrucomicrobiia > Verrucomicrobiales > Akkermansiaceae > Luteolibacter. Next base: position 1,661 of record JALOUA010000043.1, on the reverse strand, counting down.
CGGAACTCCTCGATCATCTTGTGGCGCGGCATCCCCTCCCCCTGCATCAGGACGCGCCAGCCCTGTTTTTTGAAAAACGTTTCGAGGCGTTGCGCCGCGTCGCGCATCGTGCGGTAGCTGGTGAAGAGCACGAAGGCGCGGCCCTCGCTCTCCAGCACCGAGAGGCGGATGCCCTCGGCGAGCATCTCGTCATACTTCGGCGTTCCCGGGTCCGGCACGGACTTGTAGATCCGCACGCGCATCTGTTTCTGATAGTCGAAGGGGCTGCCGATGCACAGGGCCCGCGCGTTTTCCGCGCCGACGCGGCCGCGGAAGTAGCCGAGCTTGGGATCGCCCACGCCCAGCGTCGCACTTGTTAGAACAACCGACTTCCCCTGGCCGAAAAGCAGCGGGCGCAGGCGGTCGGCCACATTGACGGGCGCGGCATGCAGGCTGTATTGGGTCTCGTCGCGACCGCCGCGCTCCACCCAATAGACGCTGTCGTCCTCGGCCTGGTCGAGAAACGCGGCCACCGCCCCGTGCGCCTCGCGCAGGCGGCGCGAGGCATCCTGCAATTCGGCGCGCGTGGTTTCGCCCTCGACATCGGCGGCGAGCGTGTCGATTTCCTGCCACAAATTGCGCAGCGGCGTGGCCACGGTGTTCCGCACCAGTTCCGGCTGCCGGACGCGGCATTCCTTGGAAAAATTCCCGAACTTCGCCACATCGCCGACCTCGTGGAAAAAGCGGTCGGCGGCGAGGATCGCCTCCTCCACCGCGAGCAATGCCGAGGCCTTGCGGAACGACTTGAGCAGCCCCTTGCGCGTCTTGGGATGATAGAGGCGCTGGAGATCGAAGCGCAGGCCCGACTGGGAGACGCGCAGGCCGAGCTGCACCGCCGCCACCTGCTCGATGGTGTGCGCCTCATCGAGCACCGCGAAATCGCCGGGAAAAAGGAAACCTCCGGGTTTTTTCGCGTTTTCCCCCTCGTCTTCCAGCACCTCCGTGTTGAGCAGCGCGAAGAACAGCGTGTGGTTCACCACCACCAGATTGGCATCGGCGGCGGCCTTGCGCGCCTCCTGGAAAAAACAATTGCCGCGCGGGCCGCAGTTGCGCGCCGTGCAGAGGTGCGCCTCGCTGCACACCTGCAGCCAGACCTTCATCTGTGGTTGGAAGTCCAGATCGCTGAGCGTGCCGTCGCGCGTGGCCTCCGCCCACTTGCGGATCGCCTCCAGTTCGTCGTTCTCGGAACCCGTGAAAAGATCGCCGGTTTGCTCAAGCGCCCTTCTCAGGCGCAGCGGGCAGAGATAGTTCTGCCGCCCTTTCAACAATACCGCCGGCAGCTCGTGACCGACGAGTTTTCTAACAATCGGAATGTCTTTCCTGACAAGCTGTTCCTGGAGGTTGATCGTGTGGGTGGAAATGACCGCCTTGCGGCCGGTCTCCAGTGCGAAACGCGCGGCGGGCAGCAGGTAGGCCAGCGACTTGCCGACGCCGGTGCCCGCCTCCGCGACGAGCGGATGGGATTTCAGCAAGGCTTCCGCCACCGCCACCGCAAGTTCCTGCTGCTGGGGGCGGTATTCGAAATCCTTCGACTTCGCGAGAATGCCCTTGGTGGAAAACGCGTCCCGCACCGAGTCGGAGAACCCGGGAACCGGCTGGCCATCCGTGAGGGAAATCATCTG
>JALOUA010000284.1 GCA_025457625.1 Akkermansiaceae bacterium | reverse complement strand
GGTCTTCACCTACGAGACGGGTGCGCAACTGGTAGCCCGCAGCATCGGCACGGTGAGCTTCGATACATCCGCGCTTGGAGCCGGGTGGACCGTTGGCACCCTCGCCCTGACCGACGACGGAAACGGCACCATCTACCTCACCGGACTGTCCAAGGCCGGCGGCAGCAACACGTTTGCCAACTGGATCGCCACCTTCCCCGGCGTGGGAGGCCTCACCGGCGTCGGCGACGACGCGGATGGCGATGGCATCGACAACGGTGTGGAGAACTTCTTCGGCACCAACCCGAGCATCTCTAACAGCGGTCTGGTCGCCGGTGCGGTGGGCGTCAACACCTTCACCTTCACCCACCCGCAGAACGCCACCCCGGCGAGCGACCTCACGGCCGCTTACCAATGGTCGAAGGACCTCGCGACCTTCAACGCCGGCGGAGTGACCGATGGCGACAACACCAAGGTGGATTTCACCACGCAGCTTGACACGCCGGTAGCCGGCACCACCACGGTGACCGCCACCGTCACCGGCACGGCCACCAGCAAGCTGTTTGTCAACATCAAGGTGACGCAGAACTAACAGAAGCCAAGGCAAGCCATGTAGCGGCGGTCTATGACCGTCGCTAACTGGCCCCGAGGCCGGGACGCCCATGGCAAGCCAAAGAAAACGCTTCGCGCACCACATCCGCATCGACGCTCACAGAGCGCCGCTACATTCATCTCATTTCAGCTTCTCAGCTTTTCAGAATTTCAGCTTTTACCATCATGTCCTGGAAAACTTACGACTCGTCGCTGCTGCGCTATCCGCAATTGGGTTTCTCGCTTGATCTCTCGCTGATGGATATCGGCGCGGAGTTTTACACCGGCATGGAGCCTGAAATCACCAAAGCCTTCGCCGACATCGCGGCGCTGGAAGCCGGTGCGATCGCCAATCCCGACGAGGGCCGGATGGTCGGCCACTACTGGCTGCGCAATCCGGATCTCGCGCCGACGCCGGAGTTGAAGCAGGCGATCACCGGCCCGCTCGCCGATCTCAAGGCCTTCGCCGCGAAGGTGCATGCGGGCGGGGTGAAGGCGCCTAACGGAAAGCCGTTCGCCCAGCTCCTGCTCATCGGCATCGGCGGCTCCGCGCTCGGTCCGCAACTGGTGGCCGAGGCGGTCGGACAGAATGCGAAACTGCCGATCTTCTTCTTCGACAACACCGACCCCGCGGGCATGGACGCGGTGATCGCGAAGCTCAAAACAACGGGCCTCGATCGCACGCTGGTTCTTGTCATCTCCAAATCCGGCGGTACGCCGGAAACGCGCAACGGCATGCTCGAAGCCAAGGCCGCATGGGAAAGCGCGGGCCTCGATTTCGGCCAACACACGGTCGCCGTCACCGGTGTCGGCTCCAAGCTCGACCAGTTCGCCACGCAGCAGAATTTCATCGCCCGTTTTCCCATGGAAGACTGGGTGGGCGGCCGCACGTCCGTGCTTTCCACCGTGGGTCTCGTGCCCGCCGCGCTGCAAGGCATCGACATCGGCCAACTGTTGGAAGGCGCCGCCGCGATGGATGCGGAGACGCGCAAACCCAACATGAAAACCAACGCCGCGATGCAACTGGCGCTTGCCTGGCATCACGCCTCCAACGGCAAGGGCGAGAAGGACATGGTCGTGCTGCCCTACAAGGATTCGCTGGTGCTGTTTTCCAAATACCTCCAGCAACTCATCATGGAGTCGCTCGGCAAGGAACTCGATCTCGATGGCAATGTCGTCCATCAGGGGCTCGCGGTCTATGGCAACAAGGGCTCCACCGACCAGCACGCCTACATCCAACAACTGCGCGACGGCGTGAACAATTTCTTCGCCTGCTTCATCGAGGTGCGCAAAGGGCGCGACGGTGCGAGCATCGAAGTCGATCCCCGCACGACCTCCGCGGACTACCTGCAAGGCTTCTTCCGCGGCACCCGCAAGGCGCTGCACGCGGCGGGCCGGAAATCACTCACCATTTCGATTCCGGAAGTCACGCCGTTCCAGCTCGGCCTGCTCATCGCCCTCTTCGAGCGCGCGGTTTCCTTCTACGCCTCGCTGGTGAACATCAACGCCTATCATCAACCGGGCGTCGAAGCCGGCAAGAAAGCGGCGGGAACCTTCCTCGAAACCCTTAACTCCGTGCGTGCGAAAATCACACCCACACCACAGACCGCGGATCAAATCGCCGCCGCCATCTCCGCCGATCCGGAGGATGTCTATCACTGTCTCACCCACCTCGCGGCCAACGGCGCGGCAGTGGCCAAACCCGGCGCCTCACCCGCCGCCGACACGTTCGCATGCTGATGGCAGCCGCGCCCGCACCTGCTCCGGCGTGAGGCCGCTTTCGCGCAGCGCGGCGATGGAGAGCGCGTCGTGGCGTTTGGCGAGGCGTTTGCCGTGTTCGTCCAGGAACAGCCCGTGGTGGAGGTAAACGGGCTCCGGCAGTCCTAACAGGTTTTGCAGCAGCCGGTGGACGTGGGTGGACGGCAGCAGGTCCTCGCCGCGCGTGACGTGGGTGATGTGCTGGAACGCGTCATCCACCACCACGGCGAGATGATAGGCGGTGCCGATGTCCTTGCGGGCGAGCACCACGTCGCCGAGCAGGGACGGATCCACCGCGATCGTGCCGAAGCGCAGGTCGCGGAAGGTGAGCGGGCCGGCATGTTCCGCAGCCATTCGCGAGTCCAGCCGCCACGCGTGTGGCAGGCCGGCGGCGATTTTCCCCTCTCGTTCGCGGGCACTGAGGTGGCGGCAGGTGCCGGGATAAACCGGACCCTCCGGCCCGTGTGGCGCGGCGGCCATGTGCGCGAGTTCGCTCTGGATTTCACGGCGCGTGCAGAAACACGGATAGACGAGGTTTTTGGCGCGGAGTTCCGTGAGAGCCGCTTCATAGGCCGCGCCGCGCGTCGTCTGGCGCAGCGGTGCTTCATCCCACGGGAGACCGAGCCATTGCAGGTCACTTTCGATTTCCTGATAGAACTCCGCGCGCACGCGGGGCGTGTCGATGTCCTCGAAGCGCAGCAGGAAACGCCCGCCCGGCTGCGAACGCGCGAGATCGCGGGCGACACGCGCGGCGAGGGCGTGGCCGAGGTGCAGCCGGCCCGTGGGGCTGGGCGCGAAGCGCGTGCGGATGGGGGTATTGCCGTCCATGGGAGATTCCGTGGGCGGATCATGCGCTCATTTGAAGAGCGTTTCCACCCCCATTGCGGACTTGCGCAGGAACTTGGGAACGGCCTTGGGATCGCGCGGTTTGAAGGTGCGGTAGGCGATGCCCGCGAGATAAAGCGTGAAGATGCGGTCGATGAAACGATAGCCGCGCCGGCGGCGCAGCAGCAGGCGTGCGGCGAAGGCGATCGACCGGCGCTTGAGCGGGAATGGCTTGAACGAGACCTTGACCCGGTAACGCGCCCGTTTTTCCCGTGGCCAGCGTTGTTTGTAGGCCTTTTTGGCGGCTTCGATCTCCGCGGCGGTTTCCGCGGCAAAGGGCAGGAAATAATATCTCCGCGCCAGCAACAGGAGTTGGCAGAAGTCGCGCATGTGCTCGATGTCCCCGGTCGGCAGGCCGGCGGCGCGCGCCAGTTCCATCATGCGGGGAAACCGCGACGCCGCCGCCTCGCCGTCCCTCAACTGCCGGGCGGAATCGCTCACGAAATTCCGCATCAGCCCGCGCACGGCGTCGTTGATGAAGAGCGAATCCCAATAGACGTGGATCAGCGGCGGGACTCGCACGCGGCGGAAGTAAAGCTTCTGGCGGGCGAAGGCATCGATGTAGAGGAGGTCGCGGATGACGGTGTCGGCATGTTCTAACAATTCGAGCGCCGGAGCGGCATTCGTCCTGCCGACGACCGACTCCACGGCCTGCCGCACGCCGTGTCCGTGACGGAAGACCGCGATGGCTGCGGCGGTGTTGAGGCGGATCCAGACGTCGCTTCCGTCTTTTTCGAGGAACGCGCGGCGGCGGAAGCGGTGCCAGCCGCCGGTCTGGCACCATACTGAGACGCCGGCCATGTTTTCCACTCCGGCGAGTTCGCGCGCGAAGCGTTCGCACTCCCGGCCGATGAACGACGGATATTCGCCCGCGCCCTCGTATTCGCGGCGCGCCTGCAGCTCCAGCAGCTTGCGCTGCCTGACGCGGAAGAACGCCTTGTTGAGCGGGAGCTGGCGGAAGAAGTCGCTTTCGCCGTGTTTCATGGAAACGATCAGGCGGGGCGAGTCCAGCCCGGCGAGCGCGCGGTCGAGTGTGTCGCGGTGCCAGATGAGATCGCCGATGCGGTGCGCGCCCACCGTCCAGGTACGGAAGACAAGGTCGCGGCCGCGGCGCTCGAATTCCGGCAGCAGCCGCCGCAGCAGGCGGTTGGCCTGGGCGGCGTTGCGCAGGAACAGGCGGGTGCGGATGGGATCG
>JALOUA010000283.1 GCA_025457625.1 Akkermansiaceae bacterium | reverse complement strand
TTTCGCCAATCTCTCCTCGATCGCCATCCTGCTCGGCGGATTGGGCGGCATGGCACCGACGCGCCGCAGGGAAATCGCGCAACTCGGACTCAAGGCGGTCGCCGCCGCCACGCTTTCCAATCTCACCAGCGCGACAATCGTCGGCATGTTCGTGATCCATTGATCCGCAGAAAGCGCCTTTGACGTCCGGCACCGGGCGCGGCATCTTCCGCCCGCCATGGCTTTCGCCCGCGAGTTCCCGGAATGGATGCGCCGCCCCACCCCGCTGATGCGGCGGATGGCGCAACTGCTCGACGAGCGCACGGGCGGGCCGCTGGAAGCGCTCGCGCGGCTGAGCCAACAGGCGACGCGCCGCCACTTCGGCCGCACGATGCGGCTGTTCGCGCCGCTCTATCTCTCCAACGAGTGCGTGAACAACTGTTCCTACTGCGGCTTTTCCCGCGATGCGGAAATCCTGCGCGTCACGCTCGGCGTGGATCAGGTCGTGCGCGAGGCGAGGCACCTCCACGCGCTGGGATTCCGCAATCTTCTGTTAGTCGCCGGCGAGCACCCGAAATTCGTTTCCGAAGGCTACCTGCAGGACTGCCTCGACGCGCTCAAGCCGTTCATCCCCACGCTGGCCATCGAGGTCGGGCCGATGGAGGACGAACAATACGCCGAGATCGTCGCCCACGGCGCGGAGGGGCTCGTCGTCTATCAGGAAACCTACGACCGCGGCGTCTATCAGACATTGCACACGGCGGGACCGAAGAAGGACTTCGACTGGCGGCTCGACTGCCCGGAGCGCGCCTACGCCGGAGGCTTCCGCCGCATCGGCATCGGCGCGCTGTTCGGCCTTGCCGATTGGAAACACGAGGCGCTCGCGCTCTGCGCCCACCTCGAATACCTCTACAAGCACTGCTGGAAGGCGCAACTCACCGTCGCGTTTCCACGGATGCGGCCCTATGCGGGAAACTACGAATACACGCCCGATCCCGCGTTGTTCCTGCCGGACAAGTATTTCGTGCGCTTGATCTGCGCGTTCCGGATTCTTTTCCCGCAGGTGGGCATCGTCGTATCCACCCGCGAGCCCGCCGCGCTGCGCGACGCCATCGCGACGCTGGGCCCCACCCACATGTCCGCCGGCGCGCGCACCGAGCCGGGCGGCTACACCGGCGCGGGCTCGGACGACCTTCATCTGACCATCAAAGGCCGCCGCGTGGAGCTGACGGAAAAATCCGGTTGTGAGAAAGCCACCGAGCAGTTCCGCATCCACGACATGCGCGGCGCCGCGGAGATCGCCGCCATGCTGCGCGCGCAGAACCTCGATCCGGTGTGGAAGGACTGGGACGAGGCGCTGCTCGCCGGCGTGTGAGGAGTCAAGTCTTCGCAGCCTGCCACGCGCGCTCCATCTGATCGGGCGTGGCCTCCGCAAGCCCGAGGCCTTGTTGTTGCAAGGCCCGTTCCATCGCCGCGAAGCGCTGTTCGAACTTCGCATTGGCGGCGGCCATCAGCACTTCCGGATCGGCCTTGCGGAAACGCGCGAGGTTGACCACCGAGAACATCAGGTCGCCGAGCTCGTCCTCGATGGCGGCTTCGTCACCCGACGCGAGCGCGGCTTCGAGTTCGCCGAGTTCCTCGCGGATCTTGTCGAGCACACCGCCCTCATCGGGCCAGTCGAAGCCGGTTTTCGAGGCTTTTTTCTGCAGTTTCGCCGCGCGCAGGAGAGACGGCAATCCTTTGCCCACGCCATGCAGGTAAGGCTGTTCCTCATCGCCCTTCTCGGCGCGCTTGATCGCATCCCATTGTTGCAGCACGGCATCGGAGGTGGCGGCATCGCTTTGCGCGAAGACGTGCGGATGGCGGCGCACGAGCTTGTCGGAAATGCCGCGCGCCACATCATCCAGATTGAAACGCCCGGCCTCCTCCGCCAGCTCGCTGTGGAAAACCACCTGCAGGAGCAGGTCTCCGAGTTCCTCCTTCAGGTGCTCGTGATCACCGCGCCGGATGGTGTCCACTGTCTCGTGGGTTTCCTCGATCAGGTTCGGAATGAGCGATTCGTGGGTTTGCTCGGCATCCCACGGGCATCCGCCGGGCGCGCGCAGGCGGTGCATGATCGCACGCAACCGGGCGAGCTGCGCGGCGTGGTCCGGTGAATCCATCATTTGGGCATCCGTCATGATTCGTTGTCCTGGCGTTGGGAGGCTTTGCGGAGGATCTCGCGCTCTTCGGCACTAAGGCTTTGAAAGCCCTCGCGGGAAATCTTGTCGAGAACATGATCCACGGCATCGTCGCGTTGCTTGAGCACATCGGACCTCGGCCTGAGTTTGGGTTCATGGGTCCTTCGCACCCGCGGCAGTGCAAGGCCGCCACCCTTTCCTAACAAACCGGGAAAGCGGACGAGGAAATATCCCAGGATGGCCCCGCCGAGGTGGCCGGCCTCGCCGCCTTCGTTGCCGCCCAAACTCAACAGGATGGCACCGGTGGCGATGACCAGCAACGCGATGGCAAGCTGGCGCATCGAGAGCTCGATGGGCGGGAAAAGCAGCGCCACGCGCAGGTCCGGAGCGATCACCGCCACTCCGATGAAGATGCCATAGATGCCGGCGGATGCGCCGATCAATCCGGACTCCAGGCCGTTCGGCAGGATGTTGAGGAATGTCAGCAAGGTGAAGAACACCGCGCCGGCCGCGCCACACAGCAGATAGAACCACAGGAATTTCCGCGAACCCCACCAGCGTTCCATCCATGGCCCGAAGAAATACAACCCGATCATGTTGAACAACAGATGGCCCAGGCTGCCATGCAGGAACTGGAAGGTCGCGAACTCCCACAAGCGGAACTCAAACAACGCGGAACGGATCGCGAAGGTGCCGAAGCGCAGGAACGGATGTCCCACGAACATGTCGATGAAATACACGCCGATGTTGGCCAGCAGCAGCCATTTCACGACCGGCGTGAGCTGCGACAAAAAGCCGCCGCCGTCCGGATGCCTCCGCTGGTAATCACGTTCCGCCAAACCCATCAGGCCCGTGGCTTAACACGGCTCCGCCCCCCCTGCAAGGCCGGTGGCCAGCGGGACGCCTTGTGAAAGTTCGCGGCCCATCGATGCGTATGGATTCCTGTTCCATTCCCTACACCCATGAAGACCAACCATCAGCGCATCCCTGATCGGAACCCGCTGGCCGGGTTCCGTGTCGTTCGTTTTGCGACCCTGATCGCGGCGGGCCTCTGGATCTCACCCACCCAGGCCCGGGAACCAATGGACACGGGTCCCGACGACAAAATCATCGTCGAATCCGGCGAAGCCACACCCGTCACCGAAAAGGTGCGCGCGGCCGCACCCGGCACCTTGGTGGCGATTCTGGTCAAACCCGGAGACAACGTCAAAAAGGACCAGATTCTCGGTCACACCGAGCTGGCCGCCACCAAATACCAACTCGATCTCGCGCGCCACGCGCTGGAGAACATCGCGCCGCTTACCGCCGCAGAGGGCCAGGCCGAGGCCTGGACGGCCACCCGCGTGGAAACCGAGGAAGCCGTGCGCAGACGCAAGGTTGAGAAAATCCGCCTCGATTGGGCGGCCGGCATGGAGAAATTCCACCGCGCCAATCACCAGGCGCAGTTGGAACAGAAGAAACTCCAGCGCATCCAATACGAATACTGGCAGGAGCAGTATGAGGCGCGCTTCCTGCGCGCGCCCGTGGACGGCGTGGTCACCGAGGTTCTGTCGGAGCCGGGCAAGCCCGTCGGTTACGCGGCGCATGTGTTCACCGTCAGCAACGAGGCGTCCTACATGATCCCGGTTTCGGTGCCGGCAAAACTCGTCCAGTGGGTGATCGCCAACTCGATGCTGCCGATCCGCTCGTCGCGCAGCCGCTTTGTAACCCGCGGCCGGGTGGACAGCATCATCGACGATCCCTCGTCACCCGGCAGGAAGATCGTCCGGCTGCTCGTCAGCGAGGCGGATCTGCCGCGCGGCCCGGACGCCAATCCAACGGGCATGACCTTTGATGTGCTGCTGCCGCAGGACGCGGCACGGGCAGGTTGAAATTCAAGCGCCGCGCGCCCGCAGCCATGCCGTGGCGGCCCGCCCGGCCCGCGTGCCGGTCGCGAAGCACCCCTGCATCAGGTAGCCGCCGGTCGGCGCTTCCCAGTTGATCATCTCGCCCGCCGTGAAAACGCCTGGAAATCCTTTCAGCATCAGGTTTTCCTCGAGTTCGCTCCAGCACACGCCACCCGCCGAGGAAATCGCCTCTTCGAGCGGACGCGGTTTTGTCAGAAGGATTGCACAGTGTTTCACCTCGCGGGCGAGCGATTCGGAGTCATGCCATGACTTGCGGCCGAGGATCGCCGTGGCGGCATCTCCGAGACGCCAGCGGATACGCGCCTCGTTGAGGAAATCCCTGCGCACGGATTCCATTTTCGCGATCAAC
>JALOUA010000042.1 GCA_025457625.1 Akkermansiaceae bacterium | reverse complement strand
CCGCAGGACCGAAGTCATCAAAGTAATTGACTCTGCAGCCCACTATAAAACTCGCACCCAGTTGAGGTACGGCGGCTGAGAAGTTCACCGTGTAGGGTGTTCCAGCCGTCACCGGTATCGTGTCGCTGCGAACACCGATTTCCGCAGGTGGGACTGGATTCGCAAAATTCTCAGCCTCAAGCTTCAGCATCCTTGAACCGCCCACTGGAGTGTAAGTGAGATAACTGGTCACCGTGGTAGCCGTTGCACCGGAGATCTGAGGGGCGATGACCCACGGGGCTATGTCTGATTCAGAATTTTCAAAGCCGGGGTTGAGCACGCCGTTTTCAGGTGCGCCAGGCACGGTTTCCAGGACTTGGTAGAAATTCGACGCCGTTTCCTCGAAGGCAAAGGGCACGGAGGTTCCGGGCACCGGGCCGCCGATGTCGGTCCACGGGTCTTCGACGGCATCGCGCTTCTGCGGCTGATAGGTGTTGTCCGGGTCATTGACGGTCCAGCCGACGACGGTGCCTTGCTCAATGGTGGCGACAACGGGCGGCGGCGGACCGGGAAGGATGATTTTCACGTTGTCAAAGGCGACGATCGAGCCGGCACCCGGGCGCAGTCCGAATTTGATTTGTGGGGCGGTAGCGGCATCAGGAACCGTGAGTTGGATGGAGTAGGTGGCCCATTGCGAGACATCACCGCTGATGGCGGGAGCTTGTTCATTTACATATCCGACCGGTGCCTGCAACCTGACAAAACCGATGTTGGTGCCGCCGTTGGTAACCCTCATGTCCATTTGGAAAGTGTAGGTATCACCGGGTGCGAGGCCCAGCGAGGCGAAGGTCTTGAAGGTGTTGTTGAAGGCATACAGCACCGCAAAGCCGCCAGTGCCATCGAGGACCGCGTTCCCATCCGGATTGCCTCCGGTGGTCGGAAAGGCGGGTGTCCCCTCCGTGGTGGCCCAACCCGCTCCGCCGGGGGTCTCGAAATTGCCGTTGATGATCTGGTCGGGGACAAAGGGTGGCGGGGGAACCGGAGTGTTGTTCACCTTGATGTTGTCGAACCCGACCGAGTCGGCGGTGGTGGCTCCTGAACCACCGGCACCCGTGATGACGAGCGGCACGATCTTGATCGACAAGGTTCCAGGAGGAATCGTGTAATTCCACGAGTAGTTGGCCCACTGGCTGGATGACCCGGTTGCGGGCAAATTACCCGTGTTGCTTGCAGCTCCACCCCCGCCGTTCCAAGCCTCCAGCTTGATGCCGCCGGTGCCGGTGCCGGCAAAATTCTTCATGTCCATGCTGAAGGTGTAGGTATTGCCGGCGACAAGACCAAGGTTGGCGAGCGGTATACCCTGATTGGCCGGGTAGAAAAAGTCAGGGGGAGAGACAATTCCGCCACCCCAGCTTGCTGACGGGACGGTGAGATCCACCAGTCCATAGCCGCCGTCATCGCCGCTTCCGCCGGTCGCGGGAAACGAAACGACGCCACCTGCGGATTCGAAGAAGCTGAAGTTTGCGCCTCCGGGTATTGAGAAATCCCCGTTGGGGATCAGGACGGGCGCCGCGTGGGCGCTGATGGCCGCGCCAGAGAGGGCGCAGAGGGTCAGTTTTCTGAGTATGGATTTCATATGGGTTCTATCAGGTTGTGTCCAATGGCGGGGCCTTGACGGCGACTCTGCCGGATGGCGATGTTGGGTTGATGCGGGGTTTGTGATGTCGTGGGTTTTACGACAATCTGACTCGCAACCTAGGTGACGGCCCGGGCTTGTCGAGAAATATAATGCAATTTTATGAAATTTTTTTCATCACCCATGCGATGTATTGTGACAAACGTCTGATTTACAATACTTTGCATCAAATTAAAAAGTCCGGAATCGGGCGCCAACCGCTTCCCGGATAGCGGAACATGTGCGGGGTTTGCGGTTTTCGCGGGCCATGCCGGGTGCTCGGATTTTCCGGTCAAACCGCCGGTCATGGATTGATGGCCGGGCGGCGTTTTTCCGACCTTGGAATCTGTAATCCGCTCCAGATCCCGAGCCGTATCCGGTTTGTTTTCACTTCCGCGCCGCAGCGGCATCACATCCCGGGAACAGTGAGCGCTTTGCCGTTGTGGCGCGTGCCCAGCGATGCCAGATACGGCACAGCGACTATTGCCCATTCCTCCGGGGTCGGATAGCCGCCAGCCCCTTCGCCAAAGCATGAACGGAGCATGCGGGTGTCGATGATGCCCGGGTTGAGCGCGACGGCGGCGAGGCCGGCGGGCAGTTCCTGGGCCAGTGAGGCGGTCAGCCCCTCGATGCCCCACTTGGTGGCGCAATACGTTGCGACTTCCGGCGAGGTGCCGCGGCCCCAACCGGAGGAAAAATTCACCACCACACCCTTGCCGCGACGGATCATGGCGGGCAGCAAAGCCCGGATCACAAGATGGACTCCCTTGAGATTCACGTCGATCACGCGGGCGAATTCATCGGGCGCCACCTCCCAAAGAGGTTTGTTCGGGTTGATGGTGGCGGCGTTGTTGAGCAGCAGGTCCGGGGCACCGGAGCGCTCGACCACGGCGGCGGAGAATGCCTCCACGGCGGCAGGGTCCGTGACATCGCAGGCCCGCACGTGATGCTCCGGACCCAGCTCCCGGGCAAGCGCCTGAAGCGAGGCGACATCCGTGCCGCATCCGCTCACGATCCAGCTTTCGGCCGCGAATCCGGCGGCCATGGCGCGTCCCAAGCCGCGCGACACCCCGGTGATGACGACGTGTTTCATGGAGAGGATCCAAACCCGGCGGAGCTGTCGCGACCAGCGGAAACGCGATATGGATCAGCGGCCTGCTGCTGCCGCAAATGGATTGGATGCGCGTCGTTTGCGCGGGGCCCGCCGCAGGCATGCCCGTCAAGTTAAGGTGATCCACCTGAAGAATTCGCCGTCATCACGGGGATGAACCGTGGTCCCTGTGCGTCTGAGTTCATGCTTTAGCATGCTCTTCCAGCGACGGAGGAAAGATCGGCTAAAGCCTTGACTCAGGCAACGTCGGGGTAAGTCGCGTTACTTTCCATGAATTGACGCGCATGTGCGGCAGGATCACATATACATTCCCCCATTCACCGCCAGGACCTGTCCGGTGATGTAACTGGCGCGCGGACTGGCCAGAAAGACAATCGCATCGGCGATTTCCTCCGCTTTGCCGAGGCGGCCCATCGGTGTCATCGCCTTCACCTGCTCCAGCGCGGTTTCCGGCACGTCTTTGAGCATGTCGGTCTCGATGAAGCCGGGCGCGACGGCGTTGGCGGTGATTCCCTTCTTCGCCACCTCGCGGGCGAGGCTCATGGTGAACGCGATGGCAGCCCCCTTGGTGGCGGCATAGTTCGCCTGCCCGAAGTTGCCGGTCTGCCCGACAATGGAGGACACGTTCACCACCCTCCCCCAGCCGGTTTCGAGCATGCCGGGCAGCACCGCGTGCGTGACGTTGAAGAGCCCGTCGAGATTCACGCCCATGACCTCATCCCACATCTCCCGCGTCATCTTGAGAAACGACCGGTCGCGCGTGATGCCGGCATTGTTCACGAGAATGGAAATCGGTCCGAATTCACTCACGGCCCGCGCGACCATCGCATCGACTTCGTCGCCGGACGCCACGCTCGCCTGGTAGGCCTTGCAGCGCACGCCCTTGCCGCGAATCAGCGCTTCGACTTCCCTGGCCTGCTCTTCCGAGTGGGCGTAATCAAAAATCACATCCGCGCCGGCGTCCGCCAGTGCCATGGCCGTGGCGCGCCCGATGCCTCTTGCCCCGCCGGTGACGAGACAAACCTTTCCTTGTAGCTCTTTCATGGGGGTATCCGGTTGAATGAACGTGGATCTGCATCATTGCGTGAATTTGTCCATCCGACAACGAATCTTTCGATCCGGCCGCGGATAATCACGGCTCATGCCGCCTGTTGGCGGATCAAAAAAAGGGCCTTCGCGTGTCCCGCGAAGGCCCGGCAGTCCCGTTTGCCCGGATTCACGCGTTCGGATGGAAGCCGGCGTCGGCCCATAGCGAACCGCTCACCGCCGCGTTCTGGATCATGAAACAGATCGCATCCGCGATTTCCTCCGGCTTGATGAGCCGGCGGAGCTGCGTGAGCGGAATGATCCGGTCACGGATGTAATCCTCGCCCAGCGCGCGGACCATCGGCGTGTCCGTATATCCCGGATGAATGATCCCGCAACGCACGCCGTGATAGATCGCCTCCATCATCAGGGTGGCGGCCGCGCCTTCGAGCCCGGCCTTGGTGGCCGCATAGGCGATCTGCCCTTTGTTTCCCAACGATGAAACCGACCCGATGAAGATCACGGCACCTTGGAGCGGTTCGGCGGGATCCCAGCGTTTCAAGCCCTTGCGGCGGCGTTCCTCGGCGATTCCGGCAACCATCTCCATCGCCCAATACACCGGTGCGACGAGGTTCACCTCCATCACCTTGCGGAACAATTCCTGCGGATACACCATCACCTTGTCGGTCTCCTTGTCCACTTTGACAGCCAGTCCGTCACGCGTGACGCCTGCCGCCGGCACGCAGATGTTCACCATGCCGTGACGCTCGTGCAACTCGGCGAACAACTTGCCGCGGAACCCGGCATCCGTCACATCGCCGCTGTAGCCGGTGGCCACTTTCGCGCCGACCTTCGCGTTCACCTCGTCGGCGATTCCGGAAACCGCCTCGCTGTGGTCCACCAGCGCAAGTGCCTTCGCCCCGCGCTTTGCAAGTTCCTCCGACAACGCGCGGCCGATTCCACTGGCGGCACCCGTCACCACTCCTACTGCTCCATTGATGATCATCTCAGTGTCCTTTCTTTTCGGTATGGTCGTTTCGCAACCTTTTCTGTCGTTGGAAATCTGCGACGAATCGACTCGGACGTCAATCAGGTTTTTTGCGTGCGCAAAATATTTTTCAGTGGCAACGATTGCAGACAAAAACCTTTGTAACAAGGTTTCCATGTCATTTCGGCCGGGAGATTCCATTCTTGCCTTGTGCGTTTGCAGGAATAGAATGCCAGCCAATGAACACCGCAGAATCACCGCCAGACAAGTTCCTCGACATCCGGAAATACCCCAACCGGCGCTACTACGACGCCACCCACAGCCGGCATCTGACGCTTGAGGAAATCCGCTCCCTGATCAGTGACGGCTATGACATCAAGGTGACCGATTCCAAGTCGGGCGCGGACATCACGGCCCAGGTGCTCACCCAGATCATCCTCGAACTCGAAACGCCCAAGATCGACAGTTTCCCGGTCGCCCTGCTGCTGCGCATGATCCGTTCGAACGACCTGGTGGTCCGTGATTTTGTTGAAAACTACTTCAATCAGGCCTTCAAGGCGTTTTCGGAGTATCAAACCCAAATGGAGGAGCGCATGCGCCAAATGCAGCAGGTGACCGGTGCCTTTCCGCCTTCATTCGAAGCCTGGACCCAGGCGGCGATGTCGCCGTTCGGCATTCCCTTCGGCATGAAACCCGCGCCACCGCCGGCCCCCGCCGCACCCTCAAAGGAGTCCGAGGAACTCCGGAAATCGCTGGCCGAACTCCAGAAGCAACTCGCGGCCATGCAGGCGGAATTGAAAGCGCGTCCTCCGAAACGAGGCGGCAAGTGACACACCGGAAGAAAAATTTTGCGTTTGCAAAAAAACCTCTTGACCCCGCGCGCGATCAGGCGTTGAATTCAGGCGTAGCTTGGAAGCGGAGTTGTCTGACACGCTCCCGGGCTTGGAACCCGACCGTAAACCATGAACCAGGCAAGCGACAGGCAGTCCGGAAAAGAGCGCGAGGGAATCCCGCAAATGGCGGGAAGCGCGCCGGAAGCATCTCGCCCTGCCGAATGAAAAGGAGTTAGCCATGACCACAGAACAAAAAAACAAACCCGTCACCGACTTGTTTGAACAAGCCATGAAAAGCTACGAGCAGGCACTGAAGACCGGCATGAAGATGCAGGAGGAATCCGCCAAGGTGTTCAGCGACCTCGTCACCCACGCCACCTCGCCGCAGGATTGGCAGAAACAGATGAAATCCGTCGCTGACGGTTTCATCCCGCAAACGCAAAAAACCGTCGATGAAGGCCTGAAACTCATCGATCAAGCCAGCAAGTCCAGCATTGAGTTTCTCAAGAAAGCCGTCGCCGTCGGCCAACCGACCACCACGGCGGACGGCCAGGCGAAAATGCTCGGCCTGTGGGAGGCCACCTTGAACGCCATGCGGGACACCGCCGTGGCCGTCACGCAGTCGCACAACAAGGCCATCGAATCGTGGGTCGCCTACGCACGGAAAACCGCCGTGCCGGCGGCAGCCAAAGCCTGAAAGCCGGCATCCGGGACGCGCCCGGCGCGGGAAAGGAGCAAGCCATGACCCAGGATATCTATCTAGCGGGTGCCATCCGCACGCCGATCGGCACGTTCTGCGGGATGTTTGAACAAACGCCCGCACCGGTGTTGGGAAGCGTGGCCGTGAAGGCGGCCCTGGAGCGTTCCGGCGTGCCGGCGCACTGCGTGGACGAGGTGATTTTCGGCAACGTCATCGGTGCCGGCCTCGGCCAGAACGTGGCCCGGCAGGTCGCCATCGGTGCCGGACTCAGCCCGGCCATCGGCGCAACCACCGTCAACAAGGTCTGCGGTTCCGGCCTCAAATCCGTGATGCTCGCGGCTCAGGCCATCCAGTGCGGCGACGCGCAGGTGGTCGTGGCGGGTGGCACGGAAAACATGTCCCGCGCGCCCTATCTGCTGGAGAAGGCGCGCGGCGGCTATCGCATGGGCAACGGCGAACTCATCGACGCGATGATCCGCGACGGCTTGTGGGACGTCTATGACAATGTCCACATGGGAACCTGCGGCGACCGTTGCGCGGAGAAATACGGCCTCACCCGCGGGCAGCAGGACGACTTCGCGGTCGCCAGTTTCAAGCGTGCCATCGAAGCGGCGGCCAGCGGCGCGTTTGCCGGCGAGATCACGCCCGTCGAGGCCAGGGCCGGCAGGGAGGTCGTGACCGTCACCGAGGATGAGAACCTGAAAAAATTCAACGAGGAGAAGCTGCGGAAACTGCGCCCGGCCTTTGGTGGCGAGGGCACGGTCACGGCCGGCAACGCGTCGAGCATCAACGACGGTGCCGCCGCCGTGCTCGTCCTCTCGGGTGCCAAGGTCAGGGAACTCGGGATCAAGCCGCAGGCGAGGATCCTGGGTTACGCCAGCTTCGCGCGGGAGCCCGAGTGGTTCACGCTGGCTCCGATCGGCGCGATCACCGGATTGCTCAAGTCGCTCTCGCTTCAAGTCGGCGACATCGGCTTGTTCGAAATCAACGAGGCCTTCTCCGTGGTGCCGATGGCGGCGATGAAGGAACTCGGCATTCCGCACGAGAAATGCAACGTCCACGGCGGGGCGGTGGCCCTCGGCCATCCCATCGGTGCCAGCGGCACCCGCACCCTGGTCACCTTGCTCAATGCGATGGGGCGGCGCGGCGTGAAAACCGGACTCGACTCCCTGTGCATCGGCGGCGGCGAAGCCGTCGCCATGGCCGTGGAGTTGTGCGGGTGAACGCAGACGGGAAAACCATCGATAAGCAAATCAAATCCAGTTAGAGAAACACGATCATGAACGAACAACCGGACGGCACGAACCAGACGGCCGAACAATGGGCCGCATTCCAACAGATCTGGGGGGAGACCTTCAGCAAGCTGATGCAGCTTGGCTTCACGTTTTCTCCGGATTCCGCTCCACCCGAATTCATGCGCCAGGTGCGCAGCGGGATCTTCCAGGCGCTCGGCAAGTCATGGGAGCATTTCCTCCGCTCGCCGCAGTTCATGGAGGGCATGAAGCAGCACATGGACAACGCCATCGCGTTCCGGAAAATGAGCGGCGATTTCTTCTCGAAAGTGCGCCATGAGACACAAAGCACCTCGCGCGACGACATCGACGCCGTGATGCTTGCCGTGCGCCACATGGAAACCCGCATTCTGGACCGCGTCGAGGAATTGGCCGGGCGGATCGAAAAAACCTACAACCCGCCGAACGGCTCCAAGCCCAAGGCGCCCGCCGTTCCGAAGCCGAAAAAAAAGCAGGCGGCGCCGCCTGCGGCAAAACGCAAGCCGGCCGCGGCCAAAAAAACCGCACGCCGCAAAACCTGAGAAAGAAACCAGATCATGAAAACCGCTACCAAGTCCGAAAACCCGTGGGCCGGATGGCATGAATCCTTTCTAACGGAAGGCTTGGCCAACGCACGCCGTCTGGCGCAGCTGCCATCACTCCATGAACGGGCGAAACGCGTCCAGAAGGGCGCCACACCCTCGCAAGTCGTGTATGAGGAAGACCGCATGAAGTTGCTGCATTATCCGGGCAAGGGTCCGCACCGCCACGCCACGCCGCTGGTCTTTGTCTTCGCCCTGGTCAACCGCCCCTACATCCTCGACCTCAAGAAAGACCGCAGCGTGATCAGCCATTTCGTGGATAGCGGCTTCGACACCTATCTCATCGACTGGGGCGCGCCGACCTATGCGGACCGGCACATGACCATTGACGACCACATCAACGGCTACCTCTCCAACGTGGTCGATTTCGTCTGCGAGCGCGCCGGGACGCCCAAGGCCAGCCTGCTCGGTTACTGCATGGGCGGAACCATGAGCGCCATGTTCACGGCCTTGCACCAGGAGCGCGTCAAAAACCTCATCCTGCTCGCCGCCGGCATCGACTTTTCCACCCGCGAGGGCCTGCTCAACCTCTGGACCCAGCCGGAGTATTTCGACGTGGACAAGTTCGTGGATGCCTTCGGCAACTGCCCGGCGGAATTCCTGCAGGCGTCCTTCCTGATGCTCAAGCCCGTGCAGAACCTGCTGGAGAAACCGATCAGTTTCTTCGAAAAGGCGGACGATCCCGAGGCAATCGACGATTTCCTCACCATGGAAATGTGGCTCAACGACAACATCGCGATCCCCGGCGAGGTCTATCGGGAATTCGTGAAATACCTCTATCAGCAGAATCTCCTCGTCCAGAACAGGATGCCGGTGGGCAAACACACCGTCGATCTCCGGAAAATCACCTGCCCGGTCCTCAACATCGTGGCCAAAGGCGACGACCTCGTGCCCTGCGCGCAAAGCCTGCCGTTCAACGACCTGATCAGCTCCAAGGACCGCAAATCCGTGGTCGTGCCCGCCGGCCACATCGGCCTGGCGATCGGCGGCAAGGCCCAGCGCGAAGTCTGGCCTCAAACCTGCGAATGGCTGGCGGAACGCAGTTGAAAGGCCCCGCGGCCGTTCCGCGGCGCTGCCGCCGGCGGAAAATGAATCCGGCGGCCGATGTCCGCTTTTCACAGCGGAAAATCCGGTCAAGCTCCCGCCCGTGCTTCACTCGCTGCGTCTGTTGGATTTCCGCTGCTTCGGCGCGCTCGATCTCGGCGTGCCCGCCGCGGGCGCGATTCTAACAGGAGACAACGCGCAGGGCAAAACCTCGATCCTGGAGGCGCTGTGCGTGCTGGTGCGCCTGCATTCGCCGCGCACGCACCGGATGGGCACGCTCGCCCGCCTCGGCGGGGGCGGCGGCTTCGGCATCGCCGGCGATCCATGGGGCGGCGAGCGGCAGGTGCGGTTCTCGCGCGAGGGGCTCGCGCTCAAGGTGGACGGCGAACCGCGCGCCAATAGGAATTCCTACGTCGCCGACGGCGGGTTGGTGGTGTGGATGGGCAACGAGGACCTGGAACTGATCCGCGGGCCCGGCGAGGGACGGCGGCGCTATCTGGATTTCATCGGCGCGCAGCTCGATCCGGCCTACCGGCGGGCGTGGGCGCGCTACCGCCGTGCCTTGCAGGCGAAGAACCTCTTGCTCAAGGAAGGCCGCGCCCGCGATGCGGAGATCCGTTCCTACGAGGAGATTCTCATCGAACACGGAACGCTGCTGATGACCGCGCGTGCCAAGCTGGTGGAGCAGCTTCGCCCGCTCGCGGCGGCGGCGCAACGCGCGGTGAGCGGCAGGGACGAGCCGCTCACCCTGCAATACCTGCCTGCCAGCGGGCCGGACCTGCGCGAGTCGATGCTCCAGGCCCGCGAGCGGGAAAACCGCCTGCGCCAGTCGGTGGTCGGCCCGCACCGCGACGACATCCAACTGCGGCTCCACGGCATGCCTGCGGCGGACTTCGCCAGCGAGGGCCAGCAGCGCACGATCGCGCTCGCGCTCAAGCTCGCCCAAGGCGGCCTGCTCGAGGCGCAGGGCGGCACCGCGCCGATCTACCTGATGGACGATATCTTCGGCGAACTCGACCCCGGCCGCCGCAACGCGCTGATGGCCCACCTGCCGCCGCTCGCGCAGAAATGGATCACCACCACGCATCTCGATTGGCTCAGGGAAACCACCGGTCTGGCGGAGATCGCGCGCTTCCGGGTGAACGAGGGCGGCTGCCGGACAACCTGAGAAACATCCCGCAGCGGGCTTGCGGCCGGGCGGCGGATCGGTAGCATTTACCTGATGAGCAGACGATCAAGACGGCGCGGCGGCACACGGGGCGGGGGTGGTTTGGCAAAATGGGCCGGCCTGCTCATCGCGGTCTGCCTGCTGCTCACCGCGCTGCTTTATGCCGGGTTGCGCGGGTATCTCCACAGCGATGGTTTTCGCGCGTTTCTCTCAAGCCAGGTGAGCCGCGCGGCAGGCGTCAAGGGTGAGTTCAGTCCCTTCCGCTGGGAGGGACTCGCCTTGCGCACGGAGGTTTTCTCGGCCACCGGCGATGGCTTGATCCAGGACCTCCGCATCGATGGCCTGCAGACCGAAGTGGGGCTCGGTGGCGTGCGGCGCGGCGTGTGGGAGTTGCAAAATTCGCGCATCCGCCGCTTGCAGGTCTCACTCGACGCAAGGAAACCGCCGGCCACCGAGATCACCGAGGTCGCCGAGGTCGCCGAGGTCGCCGGGCCGCGGATGCCGACCGCTGAACGCAAGCGCGGCTGGCTGCCGCGCGAGGTGGAAGTCCAGGGCCTGGAACTCGGCCAACTATCGCTCAATGCATTGACCGATCACGGCCCGGCCGCGGCCGAGGGCGTCCATCTGCGGGTGGATCGCGAAAAAGGCCACCGCGCCCATCGCGTGGAGCTGGGCGATGGCACGCTGCGTCTGCCGTTTTCCCACATGCCGGAGCTGCGGCTCGATCAAGCCCGCCTGCGCATCCAGCCCGAGGCGGTCTTTCTGACAAGTCTCTCGGCCGGCGCATACAGCGCGGCGAAACTCGAAAGCACCGGCGAATGGAACCGCGAAACCAGTGGCTTCACCTTTGAGGGCCGCGTTTCCGGCGTGAAGTGCGATGAACTGCTCAACGAGGATTGGTCGCGCCGCCTGACCGGCGACGTCGCCTCGGATTTCACGGTCGAGGGCCGCCCCGGCACGACTGCGGCAAGCGGCTTGCTGACCCTCACCCATGGCGTGCTCACCGCGCTGCCCGTGCTCGACGCGCTCGCCGCCTACTCGGACACGCGCCGTTTCCGCACCCTCACGCTCAGCGAGGCGCAGACCAAGTGGCGCTGGGAAAACGGCGTGATCGAGTTCAGCGACATCGTGCTCGCCAGCGACAGCCTGATCCGCCTGGAAGGCAGGGTCGTCATCCGCGGGCAGGAACTGGATGGTCACCTGCGCCTCGGCCTCGCGCCCGGAACCCTGGCGTCCATCCCGGGTGCCGAAACCCATGTCTTTTTTCCCGGCGAGCGCGGCCTCATGTGGGCTTCGCTGCACCTCACCGGCACGCTCGACAAGCCGCGCGAGGACCTCAGCGACCGCCTGCTCGCCGCAGCCGGGCTGCGCATGCTCGAGACCCTGCCCGAGACCGGTGCCAAAGTCCTCAAATACTCCCGCACGCTGCTCGGCGACGACCCCTCGCGCGCGGTCGAAAAAGGCGTCCGCATCATCGAGGAGGGCAGCAAGACCGTGCGCGAAGTGAGTGGCATTCTCGATGGCATCCTTGGCGGCAGTCGCAGAAAAAACGAACCGCCGCCCCCGCCAAACGAGCCGTAGCTGCGAGGCCCCGGCGTTTTTTCCGCGTCCCGCCGCAAGCGGTGGTTGCAACGCCGGCGATCCGGGATTTTCTTCTTCCGCGCCGTGTGGCGATTGTGTCACAAGGCCGCGGTTGTTGACGAAATCCGCCCTTTCTCAATCTTTCCGCTGTCTTTACTTCGTGTTGGCACGAAGCTTGCAACCTGAATTCCCGATCCGACATTACCCCTTCAGTGACCCCAAGCGAAAGATGGCATCCCGGCGGCGGCAGGCGCGCATTCACTTTGATAGAAATCTCGGTGGTCATTGCCGTCTTGGTGATCCTGCTGGTGGCGGGTGTCCGCCTGCTGGGCGGCACCGGTGCCCAGGCCCGCAAGGCCGGTGCGGACCTGCTCACCGGCATGATCGAGCAGGCGCGCACCGCGGCCATCACCTCGCGCTCCTATGTCGTGCTGGCCATTGCGGAACCGGGCGACCTGCCCGCCAGTGACTTGCGTTGCCGCATCGGTTTGTTCAGGGTGAAACCCGACCAATGGCCGCAGAGCGCGGCGGATTCCGTGCCCGCCGTGCTGCTGAGCCGCTGGCGCACCCTGGAAAACGGCGTGATCATCCTCGGTGGAGAAGTGGATGGCCTGCAAAACCCGCTCGACGCGGAAGAGCTCACCCTGGTCTATGGTGCCAACAACCGCAGCGTGAAAGTCCGCGCCCTTGCCTTCAATCCGCGCGGCGGCCTGCATCACCCGGCCGGTTCCAACCCGGTCGTCATGCGCATCGCCGAGGGGGGATACCGCAATGGCATCGCCACTCCGAACCGCCGCGGCGACTCGCTGGCCATCCCCGAAAACCGCCTCAAAATCGGCCGCGTCATCGCCCGCCCCTACCGAATCGACGGATGAAATCCCCAAGCCTCCAGTTCCGCCATCCCGCAGGTGCCACACTCATCGAGGCGGTCATCGCCGTGGGCGTGCTGGCCGTGGCCGTGCCGCTGGTTTTCGGCACCATTGCGGAAGCCGGCAAAGGCGGGCAGTCGGCCCGCGCGGAGACCCGCGCCCCGTGGATCGTGCGCACCTGCATGGAGGAAATCCAGGCCTCGCGCGATGGCCGGTCGCGCTATTTCTCCGCCACCAAGGTCGGCCAGCCTTTTCCACCCGCCGGCGATGTCTGGGCGCTCGCGTTTGCCGCCGATGGCAAACCGCTCGGCAAACTCTCCAAAACCCTCTACGACCGCGGCAGCAAGGAACTCAATGGCAAGCCGGTGAGCTACATCGCCGTCATCAGCGCCGCCACCCAGCCGCCTCCCCCCAACACCACCCCGATGCTCAGGTCGCGCGTCGCCATCGAATACCCCGCCGCCGCGCCCGCCAAGAAACGCGCCAAACTCGATTTCCACACCCGCATCCCATGATGACCGCCCCGGCAAATCCCCGTGGATTCACGCTCGTGGAACTGATGGCCGCGATGGCCATCGGCACGATCATCCTGCTGGCGGCCGCCTCCTTGTTAGGCAGCTCCGGCGAGAGCTACGAACGCGTCGGCGGCGGCGTGGCCACCGAGCGCGAGGCGCGCGCGCTGCTCACCCAGCTCGGCTCGGACCTCTCCACCGCGGTGTTTCACCCGGACGGCGTCATCGAATCCTCCAGCCAGTCATGGCCCGCCGACAGGCTGGCTTTCCTCAGCCTCCAACCCGCCGCCGCACAAACGGACAAGGAACGCATCGGCGACCTCTGCGCGGTGAATTATTACATCAAGGACCTCACCATCGGCGGCAAAACCGTGCGTTGCCTGATGCGCGGCTTCCGCGAGAGCAGGGACACGTTCCAGGCACTTGAAAGCGACACGGTTTCCACGCTCTTCACCGCCCGCGATGCCATCGACGAACCCGTCGCCTTCGGCGTCGTTTCCTTCGAGGCCCGCCCCAAATCCCGCGACGCGTCGGGTGCCTGGACCGATTGGGTGAAAAACGACCTCAAGGGTCCCGAAGCCTTCGAGGTCCGCCTCGTCATCGCCCGCCGCGAGCTGGCCGGGCGCTTGAAAACATCGTCCGATTGGGATGGCGGAGGCGCGGCGGGCAAACAACTCGGACAACCCGCAGCGTTGGACAGGAATCGTTATCTTGAAGTTTACGGGGCACTGATCCGTTTTGGCAACCATGACACGATCTGACAAACATCGCGGGTTCACCCTGCCCGCCGTGCTGGTGGTGGTCGGCGCGCTGCTCATCCTCGCGGTGGGCGCGCTGCTGGTCGTCGGCATCGAGCGCGATACCGCGCGCTCGTTTGTCGATCGCCAGCGCGCCGAGCTCGCCGCCCGCGCCGGGCTGGAGGACATCCGCGGCATCCTCACCGCCGAGACCGCCAATGACGACTTCGTCGTCCTGCAATCCACGCTCGCCACTCCGATCACTGCCGGCGCCGATCCCGCGCCGCACCTGTTCATCGGCCGCGGCACGAAGAATGTGACGGATGAAAAGGTTTTCGAATACCGCTACATCCCTCTTTTCAGCACCACCACGCGGCCTGTGAACGCACCCTTCGCCGCGCCCGCCGTCGAGCCGCTGGCGGGCGCGAACGCCAGCCAGCAAATCGAGTTCACCACGCTGCCCTGGCATGACAAGGTGCGCGCCGCGTGGCTGCCCGTGCAGGATGAAAACGGCCGCACCGTGGCCCGCTATGCCTATTGGGTCGAGGACTTGCAGTCGCGCGTGGATCCCGCCATCGCCGGCAATGACAAGGGCCCCGGCGGCACGCATGCGCGGGCGGCATGGCCGTTTCCCGCGCCCGGTTTGAACGACCAGCCGGTGGCCGAGGACGAACCGGCGCTCGATCAGATCGCGCTCTTCGCGCTCGATCCCGCCGCCACCGCCGCCGCGCAGGGCGAACTCGGGAAAACCCTGATCAAAAACCGCAACCTGCTCATCTCGCCGGATTCCACACTCGCCGCCGCCGGCATCGAGCCGCCGCTCG
>JALOUA010000041.1 GCA_025457625.1 Akkermansiaceae bacterium | reverse complement strand
TGCCGTAGGAGCCGTCCGAACAAACGGCCACCGAGTGCCAGTCTCCCGCCGGGGTGGGGGTGATGAGGCTTCTGACGGTGTCGATGGCGGCGTTGGCGGCGGAGGCGGCGGACGATGCGCCGCGCGCCTTGATGATCGCCGCGCCGCGCTGTTGCACGGTGCTGATGAAGTCACCCTTGAGCCATTCGACGTGCGAGATGACGTCGGTCACCGGGCGGCCCTGGATTTTGGCGTTGGTGAAATCCGGATACTGGGTGGCGGAGTGGTTGCCCCAGATGCACATGTTGGTGACTTTGGAAACGTGCACGCTGGCCTTGGCGGCGAGCTGGCTCTTGGCGCGGTTTTCATCGAGCCGGGTCATCGCGAAGAAGCGGTCCTTGGGCACGCCCTCCGCATTGTTCATGGCGATCAGGCAGTTGGTGTTGCACGGGTTGCCGACCACCAGCACGCGCACGTCGTTGGCGGCGTTGCGGGCGATCGCCTTGCCCTGGCCGGTGAAGATCTTGCCGTTGATGCCTAACAAATCGCCGCGTTCCATCCCGGCCTTGCGCGGCACGGAACCCACCAGCAGCGCCCAGTTGGTGCCCTTGAAGCCTTCGGCGAGGTCCGAGGTGCCGGTCACGCTGTTGAGCAGCGGGAAGGCGCAGTCGTCCAGCTCCATCATCACGCCTTGCAGCGCGGCCATGCCGGGTTCGATTTCAATGAGGCGCAGGTTGACCGGTTGATCGGGACCGAAGACACCGCCCGAGGCGATGCGGAACAGGAGCGCGTAGCCGATCTGGCCGGCGGCACCCGTGACGGAGACAGTGATAGGTGTTTTCATAGGATTGTGGGGCAGGGCGCGGGAGGCTAGGAGCCGCGCCGCCCAAGGTCAACAGGCAAGCGGGCGGATGACAAGGATTGCGCGGGTTTTCTGAATTTCCGCGTTGTTGGCTGAAATCCGGGCTTCACGCCGCAGCAGCCGCAGGATTCAATCGGCGCATGATCGACATGCTGGTGCGCCTCTACGACTTGCCGGACTCCAGCGCGCTCTACGCGCAGGCCGCCGCCAGGGGCGTGGTGCTGCGCCGCGCGCGGGCCTTCGAAAAACACACGGTGGCCGCCTTCGCCCGGACGTTTTCCGAAAAATGGGCCAGCGAGGTGGAAGTGGCGCTCACCCGCCAGCCGGTGGCCTGTTTCATCGCCACCCGCGAGGCGCGCATTCTCGGCTTCGCCTGCCACGACACCACGCAGCGCGGGTTTTTCGGCCCGACGGGCGTATCTGAGGACGCCCGCGGCATGGGGCTCGGCAAGGCGCTGCTCATGCTGTCGCTCGAAGCGCTGCGCGACACCGGCCATGCCTATGCGATCATCGGCGGCGTTGGCCCGAGGGAGTTTTACGCCAAAGCCTGTGGCGCCATCGAAATCCCCGGCAGCGACCCCGGGATCTACTCGGACCTCCTGCCCTGAGATCACGATCCGGCATGCCATGGAAGGTCGCGCGACATCAGTTGGAGCCATGGAGGATCTCGGCCGCAACGCGGCGCAAATGATCCGTGGCGCGTGTGTGCTGGGTCTGGTGGGCGGACTCGGTGCCGGGAAAACCCACTGGACCAAGGGGCTGGTGGCGGGTTTGGGATCGCCGGCCGATGTGACCAGCCCGACCTTCGGCTTGTTTCATGAATATCCCGGCGGCCGCCTGCCGGTGGTGCATGCGGATTTCTACCGGCTGGAAAATCCGCAGGAGCTCATCGCCATTGGCTGGGACGAGTATCTGGAAACGCCCGGTGTGATCATCGCCGAGTGGGCCGACAAGTTCCCCGCACTGATGCCGGAGAACACGGTCTGGTTGTTCTTCCGCGTCGAGGCGGATGGCAGCCGCACGGTTTCGATCGGCGAGCGTCCCGCGACCTGCGGATGACTCAGCCACCCGACAGGGCGCCCACCGTGTTGGTGACCGTGCGCACGAGGGCTCCAGGCAATCCACAGGAACCCAGCGACAAGGCCATGAGCGCGCAGGCAAGCGAAAGTAATAGGCGTTTCATGGCCGGCAGCATGCGCCGCCGCGCGGGTGAGTCAAGCCGCGGCTTGGTCCGGTCCAGTCACCCGTGGCGGCATCCGCATGGCGCTTGATGAAGGCCGCGGCGGGTTTGCGGTCTGGCTTTTTGCTGTTGCCGCTGGGGTGGCGCGCGGTTCTCTTGGGCGGCACATGAAGATCGGCATCGCCCAAATCAATCCGGTGGTCGGGGATTTTCCCGGCAATGTGAAGCGCATTCTGGCGGCGTATCGCGAGTGCCTCGATGGCGGGGCCGATCTGGTGCTCACGCCGGAACTTTCGCTGGCCGGGTATCCGCCGCGCGATCTGGTGTTCAAGTCGCAGTTTGTCCCGAAGTGCCTGCAGGCGCTCGACTACCTCGCCGGGGAAACCCGCGGGACGCCCCTGCTGGTGGGTTATGTGGACCACAATCATCCGTCACGGCCGGGCAAGCCGTTCCGCAATGCGGCGGCCTGGCTGCAGAATGGCGAGGTGCGCCACCGCGTTTGGAAAACCCTGCTGCCCACCTACGACGTCTTCGACGAGCGCCGCTACTTCGAACCCGGCGAAACATGCGAGCCGGTCGTCTGGAACGGCCTGCGCATCGGTGTGACGATCTGCGAGGACATCTGGACCGAGGATTACCTGCTGCGCCCCTTCTACGACCGCGACCCGGTGGACGAACTCGTTTCCAAAGGCACCGACCTGCTCGTGAACCTCAGCGCCTCGCCCTTCCATCTCGGCAAGCCCGCGTTGCGGCGCGCGATGATCGGCGGCGTGGCGCGCCGCGCGAAGGTGCCGGTGGTCTATTGCAACACGGTGGGTGCGAACGACCAGCTCGTGTTCGACGGCCATTCGCTCATCGCCGGCGCGAACGGGCGGATCCAACTGCAAGCTCCCGGTTTTCAGGAAACCACCGTGGTGGCCGATCCTTTCGCAAGCGCGGAAAACGACGCGCCGCTGGATGACAACGAGTCCTCGCACATCCATCAGGCGCTGGTGCTGGGCGTGCGCGACTATGTCACGAAGTGCGGGTTTTCCAGCGTCTGTCTCGGCCTCAGCGGCGGGATCGACTCCGCGCTCACCGCCGCGATCGCGGTGGAGGCGCTCGGTCCGGAAAACGTCCGCGGCCTGACGATGCCAAGCCCCTATTCCTCGCGCGGCAGTGTCATGGATTCCTTCGCGCTCGCGGACCATCTCGGCATGCGCTGTGACGAGGTTTCCATCAGCAGCGCCTTCGAGGCGGTGAAGGAAACGATGCGGCCGCTTTTCGAGGACAAACCCGAGGACGTGACCGAAGAGAACATGCAGGCGCGCATCCGCGGTCTGCTGCTGATGGCGCTCTCCAACAAGGAGAACCACCTGCTTCTCACCACCGGCAACAAGAGCGAGCTGGCCGTCGGGTATTGCACGATCTACGGCGACATGAACGGCGGCCTCGCCGTGATATCCGACCTGCCGAAGACCCGCGTCTATCAGGTCGCGCGCTGGATCAACCGCGAGCGGGAGATCATCCCGTGGACCACCATCGACAAGCCGCCGAGCGCCGAACTCCGGCCCGACCAGAAGGACCAGGACACGCTGCCGCCCTACGAAGTGCTGGACGGCATCCTTGAGTTATATGTCGAGCATCACATGTCCGCCGATGAAATCATCGCACGCGGTTTCGAGGAAAACACCGTGCGCTGGGTGCAGCGCCGCGTGGACCTCAACGAGTGGAAGCGCCACCAGGCCGCGCCCGGCCTGCGCGTGACCTCCAAAGCCTTCGGCATCGGCCGCCGCATGCCCATCGTCCAGCGCTTTGTCGGGTGATCCTTAAAGAGGAAAATGAACCACGGATCAACGCGGATGGACACCGATTATCAGAGACTTTCGTAAAATATAAATATCCCCAGGTAAGTGGAGGACCAAGTCTTCATAAATCTTCAATTATCCGTGTCAATCCGTGTCCATCCGTGGTTTTATTTCTTTTGCCAGGTTGATTGGAACTTTGCGTGAAATTTTCACACAACCTTCATCAGGGATTCATCTGGTCCGTTGTTCATTTCAGCCGTGAATCCCACCGAATCCTCCACGTCCTCTCCGCTGCTTGGCCGTCGCAATGCGATGAAACTGCTCTTCGGCGGTGCCGCCGGATCGTTTGCCAACGGCTTCTGGATCGAACCCTCGCGGCTCAGCGTGACGCGGCGGGAAATTTCCTGCCCCCGCCTGCCCGCCGCATTGGATGGCTTGCGCGTCGGCGTGATGGCGGACATCCATTTCAAGCCGGATCAGGACGAAGCCCTGCTCGAAGAGGCGGTGGCGACTCTCAATCGCGAAAAGCCGGATCTGATCGCGCTGCCGGGCGATTTCATGGATGAGGATCCCGCCGTGATCGCGCCGATGCTCGACCTGCTGAAGAAACTCGCCCCGGCGCACGGCGTGTTCGCCTCGATGGGCAATCACGATGGCTGGGCCTTCGGTGGTGCAGGCATGCGCCAGCGTTTTGAAAAAGCCGGCATTTCATTCCTCATCAACCGCAATCACGGCATCCGCGTGCGCAATGAGAACCTCGTCATCGCCGCCACCGACCACATCTGGCTCGGGAAACCCGATCCCGCGGCCACCTTGCGCGGCATCACCGCAAAGACACCCGTGATCGCACTGGTGCACGAGCCGGATTACTTCGATGAACTGACGGAGTGGCGCAACATCCAGCTCCAGCTCTCCGGCCACACCCACGGCGGCCAGTGCCGCGTGCCCTTCGTCGATTACACGCCGGCCAAGGTGGCATACGGCCGGAAATACATCCAAGGCGCCTTCCAACGCGGGGATTCCCGGCTGTTCGTGACCCGCGGCGTGGGTACGGTGGGCCTGCGCGTCCGCTTCGCCTGCCCGCCGGAAGTGGCCGTGCTCACGCTGCGGGCGGCGGTGTGAGCAGATTGTGACGAAATTGTTAGATCAAGCGGAATGGTGAAATTGAACCGCAGATTACACGGATTTCACAGATGTGTTCTGTTCCATGAACCGTCTTCTCCTGGCAAGACCGGTGTTTCAGAAATTCTTCAAATCTGTGCCCTCTGTGCAATCTGTGGTTCAATTTTTCGATCGTTGGATGAGTTTGCCGAATTCCGGTTGTGACGCGTTTAAAACACGCAATCCGCGGTTGACTCGGGCACCGCGATGCAGGAAGCCTCGGCGGCAGCCATTCCGCCGTCATGACCTTCAACGAAGCCCGCAAAATCCTCGGTCTCGGACCCGATGAGGATCCGCGTCCCCACGTGGCGGAGTTTCAGGCGGCGCGCGAGCGCATTGCCGAGATGGTGCGCAACGCGCCCAACGAGAACCTCGCGCTGCGTTATCAGGAAGGCCTCGTCGAGTTTGACAAGGCGCTGGCCGCCCTGCGCGAGTATCTCGAGGCGCTGGGCCTCACGGCGCAGGCGCCGGCACCTGTGGTGGAAGCCCCGCCGCCGCGGCTGGAGGAGACGCCGGCCCCGCCGCGCAACCGCTCGCTCTCATGGCTCGCCTGGCTGCTGGTTTTTCTAACAGGGGCGACCGGCGGCGGCTTGCTCTACCTCAAAAACGAGCAGAGCAAGGAGAAACTCCGGCAGGAGCGCATCGCGTTTCTGGAGCGGCAGGGCACGATATACGTCGAGAACCGGCGCTGGCAGGAGGCGGCCGCTTCTTTTGCCGAAATCGAGAGCCTTGATCCCGGATCGGACATCGCGCTTGTCGGCCGCCGGGACATCGAGGCCGGCATGGACGAGGAGCAGAACCAGTTCATCGGATACTGGACCGGGCAGGCGCTTGCCGAACTGGACGCCGGAAGGCTCGACGAGGCCGAGGCCGCCGCGAAACGCGTCTTGGAAAAATTTCCCGCCGAGACCGAGGCCGCCCAAATCCTGCGGCGGGTGGCGGACGCCCGTGCCGACCAATCGCGCAAGGAGGCGCTGGCCGCCGCACGCCGCCTGCTCGACGAGCGCCAGTGGGAAACCGCCGCCAATGCCGCGCGGCGGATTCTCGACAAGTATCCGGACGACCGCGACGCGACGGCCGTTCTAACAGACGCCGCGGCGGCGATCGAAAAGCGGATCGCGGACAAGGCGCGGGCCGACCAGCTTTTCCAAATCGTTCTCAAGCGTGACCAGGGAGAGTTCGACCAACAGGCGCTTGAGTGGCTGCGCGAGGCCGCGGCGCTGGCACCGGATAACGCGGAGATCGCCGCGTTGCTGGAAAAAGTGTCCTCCTACACCCGCACCTTCCGCGTGCCGGGGGATTTCGCAACGCCGGCCGAAGCGCTTGCCGCGGCCCGCGATCGTGACCGCATCGTGCTGGCCGGGCAGACATGGAAAGGCCCGCTGGTGATCAACGCCGCCGTCGATCTGCAAGGCGCGGGTTCATCCCAAACCGTGGTCGAGTGCCCGCCGGCGGATGGCTGCCCGGTCACCATCGGCCCGGATGCCCGTGGCGCGCGGATCAGCGGCATCGCCTTCCGCCATGAATCGTTTCTCGCGGATGGCAGCGAACGTTTCGCCGCGGCGCTCGTCCGTGGTGGCGGCGCGACATTTGTGGACTGCCGTTTCAGCGAGGCGAGCGGCCACGGGCTGGCGGTGATCGAGGGCGGCGAGGCGGTGGCCAGCCGCTGCCGCTTCGCCGACAACGGCTGGAACGGGGCCGCCGCAATAGGGCAGGGCAGCAAACTCGAAGTGCGCGACTCCGAAGCAATCGACAATTTCGAACACGGCATCGAATCGTGGGACGGCGCGGCGGCCACGCTCGTCAACAACCGTTGCGAGGGCAACAGCCGCAACGGCATCCACGCCGACAACCGCGCGGCCGCCGCCGTGATCGAGGGCAACCAACTCATCGCCAACCGCGAATTCGGACTGGTGCTCGGCAGCGCCGGCAGCGGCAAGGTCGTCGGCAACGTCTGCCGCGACAATTTGCTGGGGGGCATCGTCGTGCGCGCCGCGGCCGCCGCGGTGCGGGTCACCGGCAACCAGTCCACGAGCAACCGCGGCCCCGGCATGGTTCTGGAAAAAGGCCTGCCCGCCGCCGCATACGCTTCCAACACCGCCAGCGGAAACGTCCCCAGCCAGGTGGTGACGGACGCCCTGCTCGATCAATCCGAGGGTCAGGCGAAGACACCGGCGGAGTGACGCCTGCGCCGATTTGCTTGGCCAGTCCGGGTTTCCGCGATTTAACAAAACCCATGCGCCTGCGCTTGCCAGAGCGGGAGATCGTCTTTCCGCGCCGTCCCTTGGTGATGGGCATCGTGAATGTGAACGATGACTCGTTTTCCGGTGACGGCACGCTCGACATCACCGCAGCCATCGGACTGGCACGCAGTCAGGCATGTGCCGGCGCGGATGTGATCGATGTCGGCGCGGAGAGCGCGCGCACCAATCGCGCGGCGGTGCCGGTGGACGAGGAAATCCGGCGCTTCCGCGGCTTTCTGGATGCATGGCATGAGGTGTGGGAGGATGAAAAACCCCGCGATGCCGCGCAGGTTTGGCCGCCGGTTCTATCCGCCAACACCTGGCGGCCCGCGGTGGTGGAAGCGGTCCTGCAATCCGGCAAGGTGGAACTCGTCAACGACATGAGCGCCCTGCCCGACGACCGCAACGCGCGCCTTTGCGCGGAGCACGGCGCGGCCCTGTTGATCATGCACAGCGTGGGCGAACCCAAAATCCCGCATCTCCACCAGCAATGGCCCGATGTCATGCGCGCGATGCTGGAGTTTTTTGATGAGAAACTCGAACTGGCCCGTGCCGCCGGTTTGCCAAGTGACGCGGTCATGTTGGACCCCGGCATCGATTTCGCCAAACAACGCGATGACAATCTAACAGTCTATCGCGAGCTGGAGCGCCTGCAGCGCTACGGCCGGCCGGTGCTGGTGCCGGTATCGCGCAAGACCGTGATCGGCGAGGTGCTTGGCATCGACGATCCGCGCGAACGCGACGCCGGGACCATCGCCTGCATCGCGGCCGCCATGTCGCGCGGCGGACAAATCTTCCGCGTGCACGATGCGGATGCCGCATGGCAGGCCGTCAAGGTGCTGCACGGATTGGAATGGGCTGAAATGGGCTGAAATGGGCCTCATGCAATGCCATCGAATGTGGCGGAGGTCGTCGGTCCTGCCTCGGTATCCGCAGTCCCGCCGGTTCGGACAAGATCCCGATATTCGGCTCCCTCACCCAAACCGCCGCGCTTCACGGCAGCCACCCGCTGGAAATGTTCCGCGCGCTTTTCAAGTCATCCGCCGCCGCCCGGGATGTCATCTTCGCCCGCCCCGCCTGAGCCGGTTGCGTGGGCTGAACTGTTGCGCCCGATCTTGTTCAGTGCGGGGACGGTCGCCCGGGATCGGCGCTTATCCCCAGATCCCTCAGGCTGAACAACCCGGCCCCGCGCGTGAGATCCGCCCATAGCCAGCCATGAAACCCCGCCCGCCAACTTCGCCCAATACCAGGCGGAAAAGGGCGCATGGAAAGCCTTCCAGAACTCCGCCGCATCCTGCTTCACTTTCGTCGAAACGCTCGGCCTGGCCTTCGGGTCGAAACTCATCAGCGCCCGTGAGAAACACAACGCCAGCCCCGCGCCGAAGCCGGAGATGGCAGGGCTTTCCGCCGCCGATCGCGCCGGGCTTTGCGAAGGCGCACTGCGCGGCATGAGCCTCACGAAAAACTTCGCCCGCCTCGTGCTGCTCTGCGGCCACGGCAGCCACAGCGCGAACAACCCCTACGCCTCCTCGCTGGATTGCGGCGCATGCGGCGGCCACGCCGGGGATGTCAACGCCCGCCTCGCCGCAGCCGCCTTCAACGATCCCGAAGTCCGCGCCCTGCTCGCCGAAAAAGGCATCGCCATCCCGGATGACACGGTCTTCCTCGCCGGTTGCCACGACACGCTCGCCGACGACTTCCTCCTCTACGAAAAGGAAAGCGTCCCGGCGACCCATCTAGCCGAAGTGGCCGCCCTCGAAGCCGCGCTCGCCAAGGCCGGTGCCGCGACCAGGAAAGAGCGCGCCCCGCGCCTCGGGCTCTCAGACATCGAAGGCGAGAATCTCGATAAAGCCGTCAGATCCAGGGGCACGGACATCGCACAGCTCAGGCCTGAGTGGGCGCTGGCCAACAACGCCGCCCTGATCGCCGCCCCGCGCTCACGCACCGCCGGCCTCAAGCTCGACGGACGTGTCTTCCTCCAGGAATACGATCCCACCGCCGATCCGGAATCGAAAATCCTCACCTTCATCCTCAGCGCCCCGGTGGTCGTCGCCAGTTGGATCAACCTCCAATACTACGGTTCCCGTACCAACCCGGAAATCCTCTCCGCCGGCAACAAGACCATCCACCAGGTCATCGGCGGCCTCGGGGTCATCGAGGGCAATGCGGGTGACCTCCGCAGCGGCCTCCCGCTCCAGTCCATCCACGACGGCAAGGACTTCGTCCACGAGCCGCGCCGCCTCACCGTGGTCATCGAGAGCAAACCGGAAACCATCGACGCCGTCCTCGTCGCCAACCCGGGAGTCCGCGAGCTCTTCGACAACCAATGGATCCACCTCATCGCCCTCCAGGGCAACACCGCCAGCCAGCGCCGCAATGGAAGCTGGCAAATCCTGATCGAATCGGACACAAACACCCAACATGAACAGCCAACCGCAACACTTCCAACTCATCAACGGAACCTTCACTCCGGACCAGGCGCGTCAGGTTCTCGGCGCGATGGTAAAAAGCAAAATCGACTTCCACTCCCTTGTTAGGCACAGCGAAACCGAGCGCGCCGGCGACTCCGGCCTGAATTCCGAAGAGCGCCTCGTCGCTCTCCGGGAACTCGACGGGAAGCTCAAGGCGCTTCTCGGCTCCGCAAAGGCCGAGGGGAAAAGGCTCGTCGTGAAAGGCGGCTTCGAAATCACCCTGGCCGATTGAGTCATCCGGCACAAATGGCTTCTACCTTCCTGCGGGAAGGTGCAGCCCGGGCGCGGATGCCCGACGACCCCGCCATGTTCATGATCGCGCTTGTGGCGGCCGTTTGCATCGGCGTGGCGAAGGCGGACTTCACCGGGATCTCGATGGTTTGCGTGATGCTTCTCGCCGAGGTGTACGGAGCGAAGGCATCCGTGGGACTCGCGCTGCCGCGGCTCATCGCTGCGGATCTCATGACCTATCCGGCGTTTCTGAAAAATGGCTCATGGCAGCCCGTGTGGAAACTCCTGCCCGCCACGCTCGTCGGGCTCGGGCTGGGTTGGTGGCTGCTGGGCAGGATCGATGACACAACCGTCCGCCGCATCATCGGCGGCTGCGTGCTTCTGATGGTGCTGATTCAGGCGCTCCGGAAAAGGAAACCCGTGTTCTTCCATAAAAGCTCGATGCAGACACTCCGGGTGTTGCTCATGGTCAAACATGCGATGAAATTTTCCTCACATCCATTGTCATCGGCCGCGTGACGATGGGATCGGCCATTGCGGCAACCGATCCGGCCGCCTATGGGCCGTATCCCGGTGTGAGGCAGACGGTTGTAATTCCCGGCACCCAGGGTGCCATGCTCACGACCGACCTCTATCATCCTGGAACGCCTGGCGAGGTGGGCGTGGCAGCGGGAAACGGTCCGGTCATCGTGCTGGGGCATGGTTTTTCCCAATCGAAATCCCAACAGGTCAACCAAGGCCTGCACCTGGCCAGCCGCGGCTACATCGTCGTGATTCCCGATTCGAATGCGGCCAGCGACCACAGCCGCTACGCGGACGCCGGCGACATGGCGGATCCTGATCGCGACAACACCGCTTCCGGCGAGGGACTGCGGCGATTCCTGCGGTTGCGGGTCAGTAAACCATGAGCCGTTGCTGGTCATCTGCCGCGGTCAGCGGGGAGAATAGGCACATTTTGAACAATCCGCTTGAGGGATCGGGGTCCTGCGGCCAGATTCCGGCGCCGCCATGGTCAGTCCGTCACCCAACACCGTCCACACCGCCTACGATTCGAAGATCGAGGGCAACGTGATCGTCACCCGCGTGGATGCCGCCATCAACTGGATGCGCAAGAACTCGCTGTGGCCGATGCCGATGGGCCTCGCCTGCTGTGCGATCGAACTGATGGCCACCGCGTCGAGCCGTTTCGATATCTCGCGCTTCGGCATGGAGGTGATGCGGTTTTCGCCGCGCCAGGCGGACGTGCTGATTGTCTCCGGCACGGTGACCTACAAGATGGCGCTGGCGGTGAAACGCATCTGGGACCAGATGCCGGAGCCGAAATGGTGTGTGGCGATGGGTGCCTGCGCGTCGAGCGGCGGCATGTACCGCAGCTACGCGGTCCTGCAGGGCATCGACCGCCTGATTCCGGTGGATGTCTATATTTCCGGCTGCCCGCCGCGGCCCGAGGCGCTGATCGAAGGGCTGATGAAACTCCAACAGAAGATCGAGGGCGAGGAGTCCACCATGGCGCAGAAGAAAGTGTTTTTCGAAGAGCATTCCTGAAATTTCCCCCATCATGGCAGCCGCAGACGACGTGACGAAACTCCGGGAGGCATTCGGAGATCATATACTCGAAACCATCGAATTCCGGGGCGAGCAAACGGTCGTCACGAGCCTTGGCACGCTGCACGACGTGCTGGCCAAGTGCCGCGAGGAATTCGGTTATGAGATGGTGCTGGATATTTCGAGTCTCGACCACTTCGGCGAGGATCCGCGGTTTGAAATCGTTTATGAGATCGCCACGGTCGATGACTCCAAACACCTGCGCGTGAAGGCCAAGGTGGCGGAAGACGAGAGCGTGCCGAGCGCCGCCGGCATCTGGGCGGGGGCCGATTGGCACGAGCGCGAGGTCTATGACATGATGGGCATTCCGTTTTCGGGGCATCCCGATCTCAGGCGCATCCTGATGTGGGAGGGTTATCCGTTTTTCCCGCTCCGGAAGGATTTTCCGCTGGCGGGGCGGCCGTCGGACATGCCGGATGTGGCGTTCACCGGCGTGGCTCCGCTGGAAGGCGGGCCCTTCGTCACCTGCGCCGGCGGCGAGGACACGGTGCGCCGCGAACCTCGCGCGCGGGTGGTGGAATAAACATCCGGGCGACATCGCGTCATGAGCACTTCCGGCAGCCCGCTCGCCAATGCCGGCCACAACCTGCGTCTGGTGCTGCGCTCGCCCGCCGCATGGGCGGTGGCGGCCGTGGTGCTGGTCCTCCATGCCGCGCTTGCCGGGATGAATGGCTCTAACAAGTGGTATGAAATGTTCGGCCTCAGCCGGGAGGGTTTTCTATCAGGAAAAATCTGGCAGGTTTTCAGTTATGGGTTCCTGCACGCCGGCTGGTGGCATGCCGGGTTGAACGCGTTGTTCGTGCTGGTGATCGGCTCGCGCGTCGAGCACATCGCCGGACGCGCGGTGATGCTGCGCGTCGTCGCGGCTGGCATCCTCGGCGGCGGGTTGGGGCACCTGCTGATGGGTGCGGGCCTGTTGGTGGGCGTGTCCGGCGGCTGCATCGCGTTGTTGTTGATGCTCACCACGCTTTCGCCGCAATCGAGGATGCTGATGCCGCTGCCGGTTTCCGGACGCAGCCTGGGATTCGGCATCCTGCTCGCGGCCTTGCTGCTGGCGCTGGTGAATCCGCAACTCGGCGTGCCGGGTTTTGCGGAAATCGGCCGGGAAATGGAGCGCCGTGGTTTGGGATCGTGGTTCCAAATGGGGCACGCCTGCCACTTTGGCGGTGCGCTGGCGGGTTGGCTCTACGGTCGCTGGATTCTGCGCCCGCGCGTCACACTCACCAGCCTGCGCCGCGACCGGGCGCGGCGCGAGGCAAAGTGATTGGTTTTCCGCAGGCGGGCATCAGCCCTCGCCGAGGCTGCGCAACCTTCCGCGGCCTTCCCCGCGCGAGGGCTGATCATTGCTGGCTGGCGGCGGCGCGGCGGCAGGTGGTGCCGAGGGCTGCGGGCGCTGGAAATCGCCACGACTGCCGGGTGACCCGCCTGCGGGCTGGAAATCCGGACGGGACCGCGGAACCGAGGGCTCGACACGGCGTGACGGGCGGCCGGTGTCCGGGCGGCTGAATTGCGGTGGAACGCTGTTTTGCGTGCGCAAGTATTCCCGGGAATTGCCCCGGTTGAAACGATCCGATGGGGCGGGGGTGGCATCAGGGCGGACGACCGGCGCGTTGTATTGCACCGGCGGGCGGCTGCGGTTTCCGCCGGAGGGCGCGACACGTGACTCGCGGTTGTAGCTTTCCCGTGTGCGGGACTGCCCGCCATCCCGGCTGAAGGGGTTCAACCAACCGCGGTCCGTGGTGGGACTCGGGCCGGAATCCGGACGCGGCGACGGATTGTTGTAGCGGTTGTCGTCCCGGTCGCGGTTGGAGGAACGCACCGGTTGCTGGCGGACCTGGCGCGCCCAACTGTAATCGCTGTTCCGGTAGGCCGACTCACGGTTCCGGTAATTGACCACGGTCACGTTGCGGACGGTCCGCGGCGGCGGGCAATAGCGGCTGCCCTGACGCCAGCCGTGGGGGTGGGGGACTCCGTAAAGGGCGTATGGGCGGTAGCCGACGGGGTAATAGCCATAAAGATAGGGATCGTAGTAGCGGCGGCTGCGATAGTCGTAATAGCAGTAGGTGTAAGGATCGTAGCCCCAGCGCGGATCGCCGGTGCTCACGAACAGGGAGGTGGAGAAATTGCTGCCGCCATAGCCGTAGCCATCGCCGAATCCGGAGCTGTAGGATCCTCCAATCGACGAGTAATAGGGATCATAAGCACAGGAGCTGACGGCCAGCGAGACTGCGGCACCCAGGGCGGCGGACCAAGGAAACAGGATTTTTCTCATGCGGCTAAGACATCACGGCTCCGCAGGATATTCGAATGGTTTTCCGGGATTTTTCGCAGCGCGCTGCCGCGTGGATTGACAGGCTCCGGCATTCCCGCCAAGGATGCCTCTTCATGAACAACGCGAGCGAAATGCCGATACTGGTCACCGGAGGAGCGGGATATATCGGATCCCACACGGTGCGGTTGCTGGCCGCACAGGGCCGGAAAATCGTGGTTCTCGACAACCTGGTCTTCGGTCACGAGTCGGCGATCGTCGATCCGGGCGTGGAACTGGTGGTCGGAGACGTGGGCGACCAGGCGCTGGTCCGCTCGCTGTTTGAGAAACACCGCTTCGGCGCGGTGATCCATTTCGCGGCCTTCGCCTATGTCGGCGAGTCGGTCACCGATCCGTTGAAATACTATCAGAACAACACCGCGGAGCCGGTCAAACTGCTGCAGGTGATGCAGGAGTTTGGCTGCAAGGTCTTTGTTTTTTCCTCCACCTGCGCCACCTACGGCGTGCCGGACAAGCTGCCGATCACCGAGGACAACACGCAGGATCCGATCAATCCCTATGGCCGCAGCAAGCTGATGGTGGAGTGGGTTCTGGCCGATTGCGACCGTGCATGGGGCCTGCGCAGCGCCTGCCTGCGGTATTTCAACGCCAGCGGCGGCTCGGAAGACGGCCTGATCGGCGAGGATCACAATCCGGAAACCCACCTGATTCCGCGCGTGTTGATGGCCGTGACCGGTGAGATCGACCACATCGAGGTGTTTGGCACGGATTACCACACGCCGGACGGCACCTGCATCCGAGACTACATCCACGTCAACGACCTCGCCGATGCCCATGCCAAGGCTCTGGATCATCTCGCAGCCGGCGGGGAATCCGTCCGTTGCAATCTCGGCACCGGCGTCGGGGTTTCCGTTAGGGAGATCATTTCCGCCGTCGAGGAGATCACCGGACGGACGGTGCCGGTGAAATTCGGACCCCGCCGCGCGGGTGACCCGGACTCGCTGGTGGCCGATCCCTCGTTCGCGAAACAGGTCCTGGGCTGGGAAGCCCGGCACCGCGATGTGCGCGACATGGTGCGTCCCGCATGGCTGTGGATGAGCGGTCCGGGCCGCGGCCGTTTCCCCGCCAACCGGCGGGCGCGCTGAGGTCGCTCCGCCAGGGCGTCCCGCAATCCGCTT
>JALOUA010000282.1 GCA_025457625.1 Akkermansiaceae bacterium | reverse complement strand
GGTCGGTCCGGCGATCGGGGAGGGCAAGATCTTCGCCGGGCAGCAGGGCGGCGAGCGGTTCTTCTACTGCGTCGATGCGAAAACCGGCGAGCTGGTCTGGAAGCAGACGCTTCCCGGCGGTTGGGTCTGGGGCTCGGCGGCCTACGACGACGGGATGGTCTATGTCCCGACCGTCAACGGCCACGCCGTCTGCCTCGATGCGAAGACCGGGCACATCGTCTGGATGTATCCGACCGCCAAGTCCGTGCCCGCGGAACCCGCCATCGACGGCGACCTGGTCTTTTTCGGTTCGTGGAGTGGTTCGCTCTATGCCTTCGACAAGAAGACCGGAGACATTGTCTGGAAGGTCAACGGCATCGAACTGGATTCCGGAACCCTGATCGCTTATGAGGGGAAAATCTACGTTCCACACCATGCGAACGTGTTCATGAGCTTCGACGCGAAGACCGGAGCCGTCCTGAGCAAAGGGAACAAAAATCCCCAACACACCGGGAATTTTTCCAATTTCAACGCCACCCCGGCCTTCCACGACGGCCGCGCCTACTACACCGCCCGCGTCGGCGAGGGACTCCGCGGCGTGCCAACGGCCTCGCGGATCTATTGCGTGGATACCGAAAAGGCCAGGATCCTATGGACCTTCCCCGATGGCGGCGGGCTTTCCGCCCCCGCGATCGCCAACGGCCGCGTTTACATCGGTTCCGGAAACACGCCCCTCTTCTACTGCCTCGACGCCCTCACCGGTAAACCACTCTGGATCCACAAATTCAACCAGCGCGTCGAGGAGTCGACTCTGTGCATTTCAACCAGCGCGTCGAGGAGTCGACTCTGTGCATCTACCGCGACAAAGTCATCGTCCTCGCCGGGGATGGTTATGTTCATGCGTTGGAATGAAACGAATCGGAGTGCATTTCCAAAAAAGCGGAGCAAGCCTTCCTGCAAATGCGAAATCCGACGGTCAGCTGCGTCGACCTCCGCACTCCGGCCTTGCCACTGGATCGGCTTCGTGTATTTTTCGTGTATGCCCACCAAGACCATTACCTTGGAGATCGATGCCTACGAAAAGCTGAAGTCGGCGAAACGTGGCGGGGAGTCCTTCACAGCGGTCATCCGGCGCGCAGTGATCCCCGCCAGCGCGCCAACCGGCAAAAGCCTCCGGGAGCACTACCGCAGCGGTGGGGGGCATGTGAGCGATGAATACCTCGACTCCGTGGAAAAGGCCGCGGCTCACGATGCCATCCCCGAAGATCCATGGGCCTGATTCTCGATACCAACTTCGTCATCACCGCGGAGCGCGAGGCCAACGCGCGCACGGTCGGGAGAGCCGACGCGTTTCTCGCCGCGCATGCCGAGGATTCGCTTTTCCTCACCTTCACCGTGGCGGGGGAACTCGCTTGCGGACAATCCGCCGCCGCCAGGGCGCAGTGGGAGCGACTGTGTCATCCGTATGCCGTGCTGCCGTGGACGATCGAGGTTTCCTGGCAAT
Organism: Akkermansiaceae bacterium; assembly: GCA_025457625.1. Classification (GTDB taxonomy): domain Bacteria; phylum Verrucomicrobiota; class Verrucomicrobiia; order Verrucomicrobiales; family Akkermansiaceae; genus Luteolibacter. Next base: position 3,805 of record JALOUA010000282.1, on the reverse strand, counting down.
ACGGCGAACTCTACCGCGTGCTCGCCGCAAAAGGCACGCTCATCGGCACCAACGATCTCTGGATTGCCGCCACCGCCCTGGTGCATGGCATGGATGTGGTCACCGCCAACCTGGCCGAATTCCGTCGCGTGCCGGGGCTGGGCGTGATCGGTTTCTGAAGACTGCGGTAACCATCGCCCGCCCGGTAAATCCGTATCCCCTGACCCAATCAACCTACCTTCCTCCAAGCGACCCGCAATCACGCTGATCAGCCTGCTTTGCACGCTTTTCCCTCTTCGCGCCGCGGATTCCACTTTCTGCTTTTTTCGAAAGAAAGCCATCATCCTCGCCGTTGATGGCTCGGTTCAGACGCCGGTATGAAGTCCCCTCTCATCCTGACCCAAAAACCGAAGAGCCACTGACATGAGTATCCCGCGCCCCTCCCGAAACCTCACGAACGCTCCCACCGCACGGCCATTCTCCGCCGCAAGAAGCATCGGTCTCTTTCTCATGATCTGCGGACTTTCCCTTTCCGGCGCACCCGTCAGCCGCGGCCAGACCAACGCCGACGTCATCGTCTATGGCTCGACCCCGGGCGGCTACTGCGCCGCGATCGGCGCCGCGCGCGAGGGTGCCTCGGTGATCCTGCTCGAGCCCACCACCCACGTCGGCGGCATGAACACCGGCGGCCTCAGCTTCAGCGATTCGGATCAGATGTATCGCGAGCAGCTCATGGGCCTTTTCCACGAGTGGCACCTGCGCATCCAGCAGGACTACGAGAAACGCGGCATCACCCTGCCCTATGATGTGAACGTGAAGAACCTGGCGACCTGGTCCTACGAGGCGCATGTCGCGCAGCGCGTGACCGATGCCATGCTCGCCGAGGCCGGGGTGAAGGTGCTCACCGAACGCTACCTGAAATCGGTCACCAGGAGCGGCCCGCGCATCACCGGCATCGTCACCAGCAATGGCACCTTCACCGGTCGCATCTTCATCGACGGCAGCTACGAGGGCGACCTGATGGCCGCCGCGGGCGTCAGTTGGCGCATCGACCGCGAAAGCCGCGCCGAATTCGGGGAATCCTACGCCGGCCGCCAATATCCCAAGGCCCTCATGAACATCAATGGCTTTGACGACCAAGGCAAGCCCCTCCCGCTGATCACCGCGGTCGGGAAAGGCCCCGACGAAATCGGCGACGATGAACTGATGGTTTACAGCTACCGGATTCCGATGACCAAGAATGCGGCCAACAAGGTCGCGATGCCGGCGCCGGCGAACTATGATCCGGCCCGTTTCGAGTTGGTCCGCCGCTTTGTGAAACGCCACGGCGAGGGGAAAGTGAACTTCAGCTACCTGCCGGTGCCCAACGACAAAATCGACGCCAACAACGCGATCGGTTCGCAGTTTTCCATCGGACTCGTCGGCGGGGCCAAGGAGTGGGCCGAGGCGGACCAGGCCGGCCGCGCGGCCATTCTCGAGGCACACAAGCAATACACCCTCGAGTTCATCCATTTCATGAAAACGGATCCGGTCTTCAGCCAGAAACGGCGCGACGACATCGCCGGCTGGGGACTGTGCGCGGATGAGTTCGTGGCATACGGCCACTTCCCGCCCCAGCTCTATGTGCGCGCCAGCCGCCGCATGAAGGGTATCTATGTGATGACCCAGGCGGACATCCTCGAAAACCCCGTGAAACCGGATCCGATCATGGTCGCTTCGTTTCCGCTCGACTCGCACGACTGCCGCCGGGTGGCGATCAAGGGCGGCGGTGTGATCAACGAAGGCACCATTTTCCCGGTGCGCCAGATGCCGGAGCGGATCGGCTACCCGCACCACGTGCCGTATCGCGCGATCCTCCCGCAGGCCACCGAATGCGACAATCTGTTAGTTCCGGTGGCGCTGTCCTGCACCCATGTCGCGATGTCCTCACTACGCATCGAGGCGACCTGGATGCTCATCGGCCAGAGCGCGGGCATCGCGGCGGCGCTGGCAGCCGACGAGGACGTGGCGGTGCAGGATCTGCCGTATGCCACCCTCAAGCCCCGCCTTGAAGCGCAGGGACAGGTGCTGACCCTGCCCAAGGGGTTCAAGACCGCGAAAGGCGCCGTGCCCGGAAAATCCGGCGGGGACAAGACCCCGCCCGTTCCCGCCGGCAGACCGCCCAAAGGGAATTGACACGGAAGCAGGCAGCGACATGGATCTCACCAGCTACGAATCGTTCCAGAAGGCCAACGACAGCATCCGGCTTTGCCCGGCGGACGGCACACCGATGGAACCGATCCCAGTCAGAGATGCCGCAATCATCGTCGCGCAGGCAGACCATCTGGCAGAATTTTCCAATACGTGATCTACATGACCCCTAAAAGCCTCTTCCTCAATTTTTTCGCAACTCTTCCCGGACAACGGACGCCTGCGGCCCGCGTCACTAGCCCGCCCCGTCTAACCGGGAGGCCTGATGCGAAGGCACCCCTCCGGCTCCTCATTCCCCTGATGATGCTCGGTGCGGTCGGCTGGGCAGCGGCGGGAGAGCCGATTTCGGGCGAGACAAGCCAGTCGCTCGACGGCGTCTGGCGCTTCACCACCGATGCCTCGAAACCCCCGGCGTCGTGGGTCGATATGAAGGTCCCGGGCAATTGGGACTCCACGCCTGAGTTTTCGACCTACGTCGGTGTCGGTTGGTATCGGCGGACCTTCACGCCGGATCCGGCCTTGAAGGGAAAATCGGTGCGTATTCATTTTGGCGCGGTCTATCACGAGGCGGAGGTTTTTCTGAACGGGAAAAGCATCGGCACCCACGTCGGGGGCTACACCCCGTTCGAGTTCGACGTGTCTAACAAGCTGGTTTTCGGGCAGCCCAATGAGATCACCGTCAGCGCGGACAACACCTACAAGCGCGGTGCCTGGTGGCCGTGGGGTGGCATCAGCCGCAGCGTGACCCTGGTCGGCAACAACCCGGTCCGGCTGGTCTTCCAGCACATTCACGGCGACCCGGATCTCGCGGCCGGCATCGCCTCCGTTTCCGTCAAATACCGCCTCCAGAACACCGGAGCCACCCCGGCCGACGTCACCATCACTTCCCGGCTCGCCTCCTGGGACAAGGAACTCGTGAACGCCACCCACACCGTGAACGCGGGCGAAACCAAGGACGTCACCGCGCGGTTCGACCTGCCGAAGGAGCAGGTGCGGCTCTGGCACTTCGACCACCCGGAATTCTATCATCTCGAGACCACACTAACAGTAGCCGGAGAGGTGCAGCACGCGGTCAGCGACCGCTTCGGCATCCGCAAGATCGAGATCAGCGCCACCGAGTTCCGCCTCAACGGCGAGCCGGTGCGGCTGGTCGGCTTCAACCGCGTCGCCGACGATGCGGGCAAATACGGCAACACCGAGCCCGAGGTGCTGGTGAATGGCGATGTCGATCTCATGAAGCGGGCGGGCGCGAACATGCAGCGGATCAACTGCGTGCCGCAGGCGACGACTCTCCTCAACCGGATGGATGAGAAGGGAATGATGATCGTCGTCGGCATCCCGGTCTGGGGCGACGATCCGCAGACCACCGTGGTGGACAACCCGCTGACCAAACAATGGCTCCGGGAAATGATCGAGCGCGACTACAATCACCCCTGCATCATCGGCTGGGAAGTGGCCAACGAATCGTATCAGTATCTCGGATACCACGAGAACATGATAGACTACGTCCGCAAGGAACTCGACCCGCACCGGCTCCTCACCTTTGCCTCCTGGAACAGCTACCGCACCGACGTCGCCGGCACGGAGAAGCATCCGGTCGACAAGGCGGATCTGCCCATGATCAACATGTATCGGA
>JALOUA010000281.1 GCA_025457625.1 Akkermansiaceae bacterium | reverse complement strand
GGAGGACTGCTCGACCAAAGTCACAAGGTTGCCGTTTTGCGGGATGGACAGGAAGCCTCACCCATGGACAATCCGATGCCATCGCTGCCGCAGCGCCCGCCGCCCGTCTTGCGCAAGCGTCAACCGCGCAATCCGCTGCAGCAGGACCGACTCATCGGGCATCTGGTGGCGGTGCATTTCCTGAATGAACACCCGGCCTTTCTCCCTGCCTGCCACCAGTTTGGAATTCCGCGTGTTTTCGTTTTGGATTCTGATGAGACGCTCGCGCCACCCCGCGGGCAGTGTCGCGGTGTCCTCCCAGACACCCTGCGCGTCGTAGCCGAAGGTCTCGTGAAAGGGCGAACCCTCGCCAATCGAGCCATCGATCAAATCCGAATCCTTGGGATCGCGGAACGTGAACCAATCCGCCTGGCTGCCGATTACCACGATTTCGTCCGCGCCGGTGATTGCGCCGGCGGCGCGGATCAGGTGCTCCAGTTCATGCCGCTTCATGGCACCGTTTGATTTTCCATATCTCGCGCGCGCCGAGCACTCCGGCGAATGGAGTACTCTGCCGCAATCGCACGGCATCCCCGTCATCGGAGACAAGAATCGCCGCGATTGCCTCCGGATTGCTGGTCAGCAGCAGCTCCCGCCATTCCTGATGGACCGCAGGCACTTCCGCGGCATCGGACCGCGCCGTCCATCGCTACAAGTTGTCCAGTGCCTTGCCGATCACCGCGTCAGGACGCTCGATGAGCAATGCGGCAACCCGCCGATGCATGGCAAGCGACTGCTTTTCACGGATTGTGTGCATGCCTCAACCTGCTTGATGTTTCCGGCAGCGTCATCCAATCCCCGGCGCATCAAATTAAAGCAAAGATTTTTCAGCCGCAAAAAGGCGCAAAAATCCGCAAATTGGAAATCAATGAGGTCATGAATTCCGGGGTTTTTGAATACCGCCAGGGAACGCCGCTAAAAAATATATCTCCGGGCATCGGGTCACATAATCGAATCGATATTTTTTGCGCCCGCTTTTCGACTTTTTGCGGCTAAGACGTAACCATGCAGTGGGGAATCGTGGCGCGGGCGTCTCGCCCGAAGCCTTCCTTCCAAAACTCCTCTATGATTCCATCACATCCGGAAAACCAACTGGTGAGCTGCGCCCTAATGCATCGATGGAAAATCGCTTCGGGCGAGACGCCCGAGCCACTGTTCGCGCCCTTCCACAGCATGGTCACGGCTAAGACGATTTGGATGCGCCGGCCCTGAATCCCCGGACAGGGCCGGCGATGGAGGATTTGATCCGCATGGCCATTGAAAGCGGCTTTGCTCACTCCGCCAGCGCGATGGCATTCGCGGCGGCGTAGTCGCGGGCGTGGGTCAGGCTGATCTGGATTCCGGTGATGCCGTGTTGACTGGCGAAGGCTTCAGCGGCACCGCTGAGGCGGATTTTCGGCGCGCCCCTGTCATCGTGGACGACCTCCATGTCGTGCAGGCCGGCATCACCGCCGATGCCGGTGCCGAGCGCCTTGGAAACCGCCTCCTTGGCGGCGAAACGCGCGGCATAGTGCATGGCCGGCTGTTTGCGGGATTCGCAATAGGCGCGCTCGGCGGGAGTGAAGATTTTGGTTAGAAAGGGCTCGCCATGACGCTCGATGGCCGAGGCGATGCGCGCCACCTCCACCACGTCGATGCCGATGCCGAAGACCCGCATGATCAACCGGGGTAGGTGGTCATGAGATTTTTCATTTCACGCACGGCGGCGGTCATGCCGACGCGCATGGCGCGTGAAACGATGCTGTGTCCGATGTTGAGCTCCGCGAGATGAGGTACCGGCCACAGGCGGGTGAGGTTCTGATAGTTGAGCCCATGGCCGGCGTTCACCCGCATGGCGGCGGCATGGCCGTTAGAAGCGGCATCGATGAGGCGCCGGAGTTCGGTTTCCGAATCCGCGCCCGCGGCGTTGGCGAAACATCCGGTGTGCAGTTCGATCATTTCCGCGCAGGTTTCCGCGGCGGCCTCCACTTGGGCGACGTCCGGATCGATGAACAGGCTGACCTTGATGCCGGCGTCCTGCAGGCGGGCGACGGCCATGCGGACGCGGTCGAAGCCCCCACGCACGTCGAGACCGCCCTCGGTGGTGATTTCCTCGCGGGATTCGGGCACGAAGCAGGCGTATTCGGGGCGGAGTTTCAGGGCGAGGGCGATCATTTCATCGGTGACACCCAATTCCAGATTGAGGGGGAGCGGGATTTCCCGGCGGATGAGAAAGGCGTCCGCGTCCTGCATGTGGCGGCGGTCGCCGCGGACGTGGAGTGTGAGCGAATCCGCGCCGCCCGCCAATGCATCGCGACCGGCATCCAGCGGACTGGGCTCGGCATTCGGGGAATCCGGCGTCCGCGCATAACGGGCCTGACGCAGCGTGGCGACGTGATCGATGTTGACTCCCAAGAGCAAGGGCATGCGCGGCCTTAACGCCGGAATCCGCGCCCGGCAAGACTCAGTTGCACCCTGTGAAATCAGGATTGCCACAGCGGCGGGGGCCGGTAGCCTCCGCCAGCCATGATCGTCGCACCCAAGATCCGCGGATTCATCTGCACCACCGCCCACCCGGAGGGCTGCGCAAAACACGTCGCCGAACAAATCGCCGTCGTCAAAAGCCGCGGACCCGTCAAGTCCGGTCCGAAGAAGGTGCTCGTGATCGGTTCCTCCACCGGCTACGGCCTCTCATCGCGCATCGCAGCCGCCTTCGGCTCGGGAGCCGCCACCATCGGGGTGTTTTTCGAGAAACCCGGCGATGCCGACAAATGCGGCACCGCGGGCTGGTACAATTCCGCCGCCTTCGAAAAGGAAGCCGCCTCCGCCGGCCTCTACGCCCGCTCGTTCAATGGCGACGCATTCTCGGACGAGATCAAGGCGGAGGTCATCGCCGCCATCAAACAGGATCTCGGCCAGGTCGATTGCGTCGTTTACAGCCTTGCCTCGCCGCGCCGCACGCACCCGAAAACCGGCGAGGTCTTCAAGTCCGTGCTCAAGCCCATCGGCGCGAGCTACACCAACAAGAACCTCAACACCAACACCGGCGTGGTCGATGAAATCACCATCCAGCCCGCCGAAGGCGACGACGTCGCCCAGACGGTGGCCGTGATGGGCGGCGAGGATTGGCAAATGTGGATCGACGCCCTGCTCGCAGAAAACCTCCTCGCGCCCGGCGCGCAAACCTTCGCCTACTCCTACATCGGGCCGGATCTCACCTGGCCGATCTACAAGAACGGCACCATCGGCAAGGCCAAGGAGGACCTCGAACGCGTCCAGCGCGCGCTTGATCAAAAACTCGCGCCGCTCTCCGGCAAGGCATGGGTTTCCGTCAACAAGGCGCTCGTCACCCAGGCCAGCTCCGCCATTCCGGTCGTGCCGCTCTACATCTCGCTGCTCTACAAGGTGATGAAGGCCGATGGCACGCACGAGGATTGCATCGAGCAGATGGACCGACTCTTCCGCGATCGTTACACCCACCCGCAACCTGACGAAGCCGGCCGCATCCGCCTCGATGACTGGGAAATGGACGAAAAAGTCCAGCAACCCGTCATCGCCAACTGGCACAAGGTCAGTACTGAAAACCTCGCCGAACTCGGTGATCTCGAAGGCTATCAATCCAGCTTCCTGCGCCTGTTCGGCTTCGGTCTGGATGGCGTCGATTATGATGCCGACACCGACACCGCGGTCAAAGTGCCGTCGCTCGGGTGAATTCCCAAGACGTCGCTTGATCATCCATCACATTGCGTCACTCTGCGGCTTCCACCGGCATGCAAGGAACCCTGCGCTTTGAGAATGTCACCAAACGCTTCGGCCAGTTCACCGCCGTGGACGGTGTGACGCTGGAAATCGAACACGGCCGGGTGTTCTCGCTGTTAGGGCCCTCCGGCTGCGGCAAAACCACCCTGCTGCGCATGGCCGCCGGGTTCGAGAAACCCGACGCCGGCCGCGTGCTGCTCGACGGACGCGACATCACCGACCTCCCACCCGAGCGTCGCCCGGTCAACACCGTCTTCCAGAACTACGCGCTGTTCCCCCATCTCACGGTGCGGGAAAACATCGCCTTCGGCCTGAAGATCGCCAAACAGCCGGAGGCCGCGATCCGGCGCGAGGTGGACCGCATGCTGGAACTCGTCGATCTCACCGATCACGCCGGCAAGATGCCCGCCAAGCTCTCCGGCGGGCAGAAACAGCGTGTCGGCATCGCCCGCGCGCTGGCCAACCGGCCGCGCGTCCTGTTGTTGGACGAACCGCTTGCCGCGCTCGACCTCAAGCTCCGCCAGCGCCTGCTCGTCGAACTCGACGCCATCCATGACGAAGTCGGCATCACCTTCGTTTATGTCACCCACGACCAGGGCGAGGCGATGTCCATCTCGGACATGATCGCGGTCATGAACGCCGGACACATCGAGCAGATCGGCAAACCCGCCGAGATTTACGAAACGCCGCGCACGTCCTTTGTGGCCGCCTTCATCGGCGACACCAACTTCCTCGAAGGCCGTGTGACCGAATCGCTCGGCGAGCGGTTCTCCCGCGCCGACATCCCGGGCCTCGGTGCGGTGATCATCGACAACGACAAGCCCGTGCGCCCCGGCGACCGGATCCATCTCTCGCTGCGCCCGGAGAAACTCGTGCTCTCGCGCGAGCGCAATCACAGCGGCGAGTGGGACAACAGCGTGCCCGGCATCATCGAGGATGTCATCTATTTCGGTTCGCAGACACG
>JALOUA010000280.1 GCA_025457625.1 Akkermansiaceae bacterium | reverse complement strand
CATCGCTGCGGCCGCGCTCCGCCGACCTGCTCCGCAAGATCCTGACCAATCCGGATTCCGGCATCGACCGGCGCAACCTCGCGCTCGAACGCATCGAGCGGGTGTTCGGTCACGACGCGCAGTCGCTCAATGAAACCTTCGAGGACGAGGCGCCGCGGCTTGCGGGCAAGGCGCTTGCAAGCGCCCTGCAAAAGGCGGGCATCGCCGCTGACCAGCTCGACGCGCTGTTTCTCGCCACCTGCACCGGATACCTGTGCCCGGGTGTGACGAGTCATGTGGCGGAACGCTGCGGCATGCGGCCGGATGTGTATCTGGCGGATCTGGTGGGGCTCGGTTGCGGCGCGGCGATCCCGATGATGCGCGCGGCGCAGGGATATCTCGCGGCCAATCCGCATGCCAGGGTCGCCACCGTCGCGGTGGAGATCTGTTCGGCGGCGTTTTATGCCGATGACGAGCCCGGCGTGTTGATCAGCCTCTGTCTCTTCGGCGACGGCGCGGCGGCCGCGGTATGGACGGGTGACGGGTGTGACGGCGATTGGCAGGCCGGGCACTTCTCCACCGTGCACCAACCTGAAAACCGCGGCAAAATCCGCTTCATCAACTCGGGCGGAAGATTGAAAAACCAGCTTCACCGCGCGGTGCCCGGCCTGGTCGGCGAGGCGGTAGCCGGACTTCATGCCCAACGCCACGGCGAGCCGGACCAGATCATCTCCCACAGCGGCGGACGGGATGTCATCGAAGCCATTGAGGCAAAACTTCCCTATCATCTAACGGAAACACGCGATGTGTTGCGCGACCATGGCAACATGAGCAGTCCTTCGGTGCTGTTCGCGCTGGAGCGGCGGCTTGCGGCCGGCAAAGACGATCGGCGCCTGTGGCTCACGGCCTTCGGCGCGGGTTTCGCCGCACATGCCTGCGAGCTGTGGCGGTGAGGCGCGCGCCGTGGCCCGCTGCCTGCCAGGATGTTGCGGGAATGGCGGGTGAGTGACTGCCCATGGCTGAATCGCAAGAAACCCGGCGCATCGGGGGATTTTGCTCATCCTGCTGGCCAGGGCCGGCCTTGACATGGCAGAAACCCGCCAGCGCAAATGAAACCCTCGAAACCATCCCACCAAGCCCGGGGCTCCCGCAGCCATGGATCCGCGCCCCGGCGCGCGCCGCAGGACCAGGGCTGGGACCCGGTGGCCGCATGGTATGACAAACTGGTCGGCGAAGCCGGCTCCGACTACCACCGCCACGTCATCCTCCCGGCGGCGTTGCGCATGCTTGCGGCGCGCGAGGGCGAATCGGTCATCGACATCTGCTGCGGCCAGGGTGTTCTGGCGGGGCCGTTGTTAGAGACGGGCATCGCGCGCTTCACGGGTGTCGATGCCAGCCCGCGCCTGATTGCCGCGGCGAAATCCCGTCATGGGAAAAACCCGCGGGTTTCCTTCGTCACGGCGGACGTCTGCCAGCCGGGGCAATGGGCGGATGGCAGCCATGACGCGGCGGCCTGCCTGATGGCGGTGCATGATGTGCCGGATGTCGCGGCGATGTTCGCGCAGATGGCCGCCGCGCTCAAACCCGGCGGCCGCGCGCTGATGGTGATGATGCACCCGTGTTTCCGGATTCCCAGGCAAACACACTGGGGCTGGGATGCGGATCAGAAAATCCAATACCGCAGGATCGACCGCTATGGCACGCCGCTGGAAATTTCCGTGACCACCCACCCCGGCAAGGGAAGCGGCGAGCAAACGCTGTTCCATCACCGGCCGCTGTCCGCGTTGCTGAATACGATGGGTTCGGCAGGTTTCGCCGTCACCGCGTGCGAGGAGTTATACAGCCACCGGCGCTCGCAGGGCAGCGGTCCGTTCAGCAAGGCCGAGCACCGCGCGGCGGAGGAGATCCCGCTGTTCATTGCGTTGAAGGCCGTGAAACTCCCGCAGGCATGATCCGGCGGTTTTTCGCTGGAACCCGGCGAGCGGATGGTTTGTCATGGGTCCATGAAAATCCATAAGAGGCATGTGGGAATGGTTGCGTGGCTGCTCATCGCGGGTCCGGGACTGAAGACGGCCAACGCGCAACTGCCGATGGCGAAGGACGCACCGGAGCTCGGCTATTTCGCCTTGTTGATGGAGAAAAAGCTCAAATTCGGCATCAACACCGAAGGCGGAATCGAAATCCAACCACTGAACCGGGAGAAGAACGCGGAAGGCGAGTTGTTGAAAATCGAACCGTTGATCGTGGAAACCCTGCCCGGCGGCAGCGAGGTACCGCGCATGCTCGTTGCGAACACCCTTGAAACCAAGGAAGCGCCTGCGGCCCGCCTTACCAGGACGAGTTTTCGCGGCAAGGCCGACAACGATGCGGCGATGGAAGTTTCCGTCGAGGCGTCACGCGGAGTGATTTTCCTGGGCGGCAGAATTCTCGAAAAGGGGCAAAGCATCAATCCTCAGCATGTCGGTTTCGCAATTCCAATGCATCATGTTTACACCGGAGACACCAACAGGATCGCCGAAATCGAAAACGCGGAGGAGAAGGAGGAGGAGCAGAAAGCATTCATGAAGAAAACCCGCAACGACAGCATCTCGCTCAGGCTGGCCGGCGGCAAGCGGCTGAAATACAAAATGCAGGAACCCATCGAACCGCTCAATGAGAAGATCAAGGGCGTGGCGATCGAACAGGTGGAGTTGGAATACGCGGCTTATCCGGACCACAAGTTCCTCTTCACCGCCGCGCCCAACTCGGAGATCGCTCTCGTGGCCGGCAACGGATCGCCCCTTCACACGGCCCTCTCGATCCACTGGAAAGCCAACCCGGAGAAGGATCCCGAGGGCAAGGCGCGCCTTGCGCTGCAAGTGAAATAGACCGCCATCTAACAAGCCCCGCTCAGCCAGCCTCCACCAGCACCAGGAAATTGCGCACCGGCCGGTTCCACACGGGACGTATCATCTTCGGGCCGCCGGAAACCTCGGGAGAAACCCATAACTCCGAGGATCGCCCGCCATCGAGATTGAGCGCGTGACGCACCCGCCAGCCGGGGATTTCTCCATCGGCGAGAACCTCGGCCACCTGCGCCAATGATGCGGGCGAACTCCGGCCGATCCACCAGCGGTTGCCGCCGTCCCACAGGATCATCGTGCGGGCGCTGGTTTTGACCGCATCCAAGCCGCCGACCGCACGACCGTTCTCCACCAGCAGCGGGCCGGCTTGCAGCAATTCGCGCATCGCCCCGGCATCCGCCCGGTCAGGATTTCCGCGGCGGCGGATCGCGGATCGTCCGGCGGCATCGGCATGCCACAGCCCGCTGCCAAGGGACGAGGCGGAGTTCCATGTTCCCACCGCGTTTCCACCGGCGATCACCCGCCCCAACGGCTCGCCCTCCGGCGTGAAAAACCCGCCGTTCACCGCCGCCAAACCAGCCATCGAACGCGCGGCGGAGGCGGCATCCGCAAACTGCGAACCCGGACCGCCCGCCTGATCGAGCACCCGCAGGCGGTGGCTGCGATTGTCGAACGACACGCCCTCGAACACGATGCCGGACCGCTCCACCCGCATCGCCTTGGGCGGCAGGATGGCTTGCGCGACCGCTTGCGGGGCGGCGGCCGCTTGACGCGGGGCGGGAATGGCGGGCGGGGCCGGCCGCTGCGATGACTCGCGCAGCGGCGCACAAGCCGCCATCGCCATCAGACTCCATGCGGCAAACGGAATACGCATGGCAGTGCACTGGCATGTTTAGCGCAACCGTGACAAGCACGGACGCGGCAGAACGCGCGGCGGATCACGGAGTTCGCGTCAGAGTCAAGGTTCCGGCCGCAAGGGGTGACAAAGAACCGCCGGACTCTTCGTAAGCCACACATGTGCCTGTGACCTGCGTGGCCGTCCCGCCATTCAACACGGCACGGAACTCAAACAAGGCAGCGCTTGTTTCCATTCTCCAAACCGCCTTGTAGGGCTCCGGACTGTAGGAAAGGACGGTGAAAGCAACGGCCCCCGTGGCGGAGGAGTCCAACAGCGTGCCGCCCTCCCCGTTCTCAAAATCAAAGACCATCGTCCGGCCCCCGTTCAGATTGAATGAGAGCGTCTCGCCCGCCAGAAGGGATTGGTCGGGAGCGAGGGCATCGGGATGCCTGACGTTGGCAATGTTATAAAACGCGCGGCCGGCGACGCCGTCATCGATGATGATATCAAAGGTTTCGGAAAATCCGGCGGCCTGATAGAGCCTGTTGACCGGACCCCAGCCCTGCAGATTCAAGCTGCGGGCGAAGAGGAAAAAGGAACCTGCCGGTTGCGGGAGGTCGAGCGCATAACTGACCGATTCCCCCGGCGTCACCTCAAGCCGTCCTTTGATGCCCTCGCATACGGGAAGGTTCTGGGCGTGCTCGTTGAAAGCAAGCGCCGCCTGGCTGGTGCGCTGGAAACCGATCGAGTTGATGGTCGTTCCATTGTTGCCGGCCGCGAGGATCGAACGGATCACCGACTTGCTGGTTTCATCCGTGATGCTGCCGAAGACGGTATTCTTTCCCGCATCCGGCG
>JALOUA010000279.1 GCA_025457625.1 Akkermansiaceae bacterium | reverse complement strand
CCGAGCGGCACGGCGATGAAGGCAAAGGCCAGACAGGCCATGGAAAACGAGTAGCGCTTGGTGATTTCCGACTGGAGCCGCACCCTCTGCATCTCATTGAGTTCCGGAGTGGTGTCCAGCCGTTGTCGGATTTCGGCGTTGGTCATCGTGCTGGGCCGGGATTTGCGGCTGCGGGGATCGCGGAGGTCGATGAGCAGCGGCTCGGCCTCGCCGGCGAAGGCCATTTCCATCCGTCCATCGGGCCGGTGGGTGACGAAAAACGCATCCTGGAGTTTGACGCGCAACTGGCTTTTCACGGGGTCGATGGCCAGTGCGGCGCGCGCGGCATGCACGTAGGTGCGCTCGTCGCCGCCGCCATTGGGCACCTGGTGGTAGTGGAAACCTTCCACCCATTCGCCGCTGCGGCCCTCGATGAGCACCTTCTGGATGCCGCCGCCCTCACCTTTGAAATTTCCCTGCACCACGCCCGGTTTGAGCAAGGAATCCGGATCCCGCGCGGCTTGTTCATAGATCAACTGGACCGACGAGGCTTTGGAGGCGGGCACCACGTTGATGTTGATCCAGAGGCTGGCCAGCGAGAGCAGCGCGCCGATCACGAACACCGGCGCGGACAGGCGCACCAGGCTGAGGCCGGCCACGCGGAAGGCCGTGATCTCATGCCCTCCCGACAGCCGGCCGAAAACCAGCAGAACCGCGGAGAGGAAGCCCCAGGGCAGCGTGTACATCAGCGAGAGCGGCAGCACGTTGAGCACGAAGCGGAGCACCAGCTCGAGCGGGGCCTTCTGGTCCACCAACAGCGGCTGGATTTTCTTGAATAGGTTGCCAAGCACCAGCGCCAGACTCAGCACCATCACGGCGTAAAGCGTTCCCGCGAGCACTTGTCTGGCGATGTAGCGATCCGATATGCGCATGAATATCAAGCACTCTGGCCACACGCATCCGGGCTGTCCAGACCAGAGACACGCCGGGCCGGCAACCACTGTTTCAGCCGAGCACGTCGTCCATCGCATCGATGAGTTCCCGCATGGTGGCCGCGGTTTCGTTGCCCATGTTGGAGATGCGGAAGGTGAGGCCCTTGATCTTGCCGTAGCCGCCGTTGATGACGAATCCGTGTTTCGACTTGAGCGTCTTGATGAAGCCGGACTGGTCGAATCCGGCGGGCGTGTGGAAGCAGGTCAGCGTGACCGACTGGTTGCCTGCCGGCGCGAAGTTGGTGAAGCCGCGGCGCGCGCCCCATTCGTGGATCAGCGCGTTGTTCGCCTTGTGGCGGGCGAAGCGTTTCTCCATGCCCTCGGTCTCGATCACGCCCATGATGTGTTGCAGGCCGAAGATCAGCGAGATCGCCGGCGTGGACGGCGTGTTGTTCTTCTCCGCGTTTTTGGCGAACTCGATGAAATCAAAGTAATAACCGCGGTTGGGCATGGCCTCGGCGCGTTCCAGCGCGGCCTGCGAGCAGGCGAACACCGAGAGCCCGGGCGGCAGCGCCAGCGCCTTCTGCACGCCGGCCAGCAGCACGTCGATGCCGAGACGGTCCATCTCGATGGGCACCGCGGAAAACGACGAAACCGAATCGACCACCAGCAGCACGCCGGGGAAGGATTTCACCACCTTGGCGATGCCTTCGAGGTCGTTCATCACACCGGTCGAGGTTTCGTTGTGGATGAGGGTGACGAGATCGAAGCCGCCCTCGTCAAGTTTGGCCTTCACCGCTTCCGGCGGGATCGCCTCGCCCCACTCCACCTGCACCTTGTCGGCTTGCAGGCCCATGCTCTTGGCAACGCTGAACCATTTGTCGGAAAACGCGCCGCAGCAGAGGTTGAGCACTTTTTTCGCGCAGAGGTTCTTGAGCGAGGCCTCCATCACGCCCCAGGCGGAGGAAGTGGAAAGGAAAAACGGCCGCTGCGTGCCGCCGAGCTTCTTGAGCATCGGCTGGGTGGAGGCATAGAGCGCCTCGAACTCGGCACCGCGGTGGCCGATCATCGGCTGGCTCATCGCGCAGTAGGTTTCCTTGGATACGTCGATAGGTCCGGGTATGAAGAGCTTGGCCATGGCGGGTATTGTTGTTAGAGAAGATTGTAGGATTCCAGCAGGGCGGTGAGTCTGGCGGTGTGATCGACACTGAGCGGCGCGAGCGGCAGTCGCAGTTCCGGCGTGCAATGGCCTTGCAGGGCGACCGCGGTCTTGATGGGCACCGGGTTCACATCCAGCGACATCAGGCCGCGCATCAGCGGATAATATTGCTTTTGCAGCACGAGCGCCTCGTCGAACGAGCCGTTGAGGCAGGCGCGCACCAGGCGGGCCACCACATCCGGAATGAGGTTGGCGGCCACCGACACCAGGCCGCAGGCGCCGCACGCGACAAATGGCAGCGTCAGAGGGTCGTCACCGCACAACACGCCGAAATCCGCAGGCACGGCCTGCACGAGCTGGTTGACCCGGTCCACCGAGCCGCCGGCCTCCTTGATGGCCACGATATTGGGGAAATCCGCCGCCAGCCGAGCGGTGGTTTCCGGCGAGATCTCGATCACCGAGCGGCCGGGCACGCTGTAGAGCATGAGCGGCAGGCCGGTGCACTCCGCGATGGCCTTGAAGTGGAGATAGAGTCCTTCCTGCGAGGGTTTGTTGTAGTAGGGGCAGACTTGCAACGAGCCGGTGGCTCCGAGTTTCTCCGCCGCTTCGGTGAGTTCGATGGCCTCGGCGGTGGCGTTCGCGCCGGTGCCGGCGACCACCTCGCAGCGGCCGGCGGCGAATTCGACGGCCAGGCGGATCACTTCGATGTGTTCGTCGGTATCCAGCGTCGGCGACTCGCCGGTGGTGCCGACCGGCACGATGCCATCCACCCCGCCGGCGATCTGGCGATCGATGAGGGCCTGGAAGGCGGGAACGTCCACCGTTCCATCACGAAACGGGGTGATCAATGCGGTGTAGGTGCCGGAAAAGCGCATGGCGCGGCGAGCATGCCCCATCCGCGCCGCAGGTCAAAGCCGGAGTGATGAAATGACGCGGCAGAGGACCGCGCGATGACCCGGGTGGATGAAAGTTGACCCCAAGCGGCGCGGATCCATCCGGGAGGGTCATCCGTTGCCAATCCGGAGGCTCATCCGGATGTGCGGAATGCCGATCTCTTCGAATTCCGTCCCTTCCGCGGTGTAGCCGCATTTTTCGTAAAAACCGCGCACGGCGACACGGGCATGCAGGGTGATCCGCAGGAACCCTTCCGCCCGGAAGATCCCTGCCACACCCTCCAACAAGGACCGTCCCAGCCCCGTGCCGGCCCGGTCTTCGCGCACCCACATCTGTCGCAGCCGTACGGTTCCGGGATCATGGGAAACGGCGATCACTCCCGCCACAAGCACACCCCCGTCACGCAGCACGAAATGCCGCTGGCTGTCCTCGCCCGCGGTGTCATTTGCTGTCAATCCCAGCCCGAGCGGGCGGCGCAGGATCCGTTCGCGCCAATCCAGCACCGCCCGGTATTCGGCACCGCCGTGGACGATCTCCTCAATGACGCGCGCGCCGCTCATTTCACGGATTGGTGAAGCAGTTTGCCCGCCGGTCGTCGAGGGCGGATCCATGGCGGCGGCTGGTTCACGGCCTGGCTCCGGCGATGGCGACCGCCGCAGCCGACTCCAGTTTCGGGCGCAGGAAGGCGTCCAGTTCCTCCGGGTCCTCCAAGACCGCGCCGGAGGTGATGAGCAGGTAAACACGCCGGCCCTTGCGGGCACAAAAAAGGATGCCGTAGCGGCCTCCATCCTGCGTGAGGAAAGCCATGCGCGAGGCGTCGCCCCAGCGGAACAAATCGCTGCGCTCCTCCAACCCGGAATTCGTGCCGGAAAACTTCAGCCCCAGCTTCGCGCCCTGCCACAGGACCATGAAATTGGCCGCCGAATCGGACAACTTGGGTTCGTAATGCAGCGAGGCGTTCAGGTAGGGAGCTTCATCCCGCGGGTCGTCATACTCGTAGGAAAGCTCCACCGCGCCATCGAACATGCGCTCGCCGGTCCATGTCTCGCAGCCCTCATCCACCTCGAACGCATACCACTCCTGCAAATCCGCCGCCTGATGCAATGCGGCGCGCTGCTCGTCGTTCAATTCGATCTCCCGCGTGCCCAGATGGAAATACAGGAACCAGGCGGTTGCCGCGACACCCGCCAGGGCCAGCACGCCGCCGGCAAACAGCAGCACCCATCTCCACGCGGACGGCCGCTTCGGCAAGGGCGGCGGCATGGCGCCTCGCAGGTCCGGTCTTTCTAACATGTCGTCACTCGTTGGCATGCGGGTGTGGGTGTTGCGATCATGAAATCAGGTGGGGGAAATCCTGGACAGGCCGAAGCCGGGGATAGCAGCGTCCAATGTGCGTTAGGGCGGGTTTGCGGACGGCAGGCCGTCCACCTCATGGGTGGCGGAACCGGTGGCGGGTGGCAGAGTGATGGCGGATTTGCCGGTCCCCTCGCGGGTGCGGGTGAGGCGCAACTCGACGGGCTCCATGCCCTTGCTGGTGGCGCGGACGATGATTTC
>JALOUA010000278.1 GCA_025457625.1 Akkermansiaceae bacterium | reverse complement strand
TTCAACCGCTTCGGCCACGTCGCCACCGCCGACGCCTACCGCAAGGGCGGTCACGGCCAGGATCCCGCGTTCTGGCTCGGCTGGCGCGAACTGGGGGCCGATGAACTCGACAAACTCGCCGAGGAAATCATCAAGGAAGTCAAGGCCCGCGGCCCGTTCCGGTCGCTGGCGGAATTCGTCAACCGTGACCCGTCCGCTTCCAATACCGAACATCGCCGCAAGGGGCCGCTGCAGGCCGCCCTCGATCGAACCGTGAACCTGGGTCTGCCCGCCAGTGTCAGTGACAAGCCCGCCCAGAAACCGAGCGGTCCGTTTTCCAATGCCATCCGCGGCGAGAGCCAGGCGGTCGGCCACGCCGCCTACCTGATGCAGGGCGACTTGCTGCAAAGCCTCGGCCCGATCCTGCAGGCCCGCTCCGACTACTTCCGCGTCCGCGCCTATGGCGAGGCGCGCGACGCCGGCGGCAAGGTGATCGCGCGGGCATGGTGCGAGGCCTTCGTCCAGCGCGGGGCCTCCTTCGTCGATCCCTCGGACAAGCCGGAGACCCTTGTCGGCTCGCTGACCAAGGCATCCAACCGCAACTTCGGCCGCCGCTTTGATCTCGTTTCATTCCGCTGGCTGGCACCTGATGAAATCTAACAAAAACACCACCATGAATCTCCGCTGCATCCTCGCCCTGGCCATTCTCTCAATCCCGGCATTCGGCCAGACCCCGCCGTTCAAAACCCGCCTCCTGACGATTTCAACCGACGAAGCGCTCGAAAACGCGTTTTTCATGAACGCCGGCAAGGTTGAGCCATTCGTCACCGACCGCAGCGGCCTGGGAAGCCCGTTTGAGTATGCGGGCACGCGGCAATTCATCCTGCGCTCCAGCATTGACGAGTTCGCCGCAAAGCCGCCGCTTCCGGCACCGCTTGCCTCGGTGATGCTGCCGGAGCAGGCCAAGATGGTCCTGCTCGTCACCGGGCGGCTGCCCGATGACAAAATCAAGCTGACCGCCTATGACATCTCATCGGGAGCTTTCCGCGCCGGCGATTACCGGGTGTTCAATTTCTCGGATAAGACCGTGTCGCTGATTCTCGGAAGAGCCAAATTCGCGCTCAAGCCGGATCAGGACAAGATCGTCTCGGACGTCGCCCTGCAGGACAAGGCGCTCGACGTCGTGGTCCAGATCGCCCAGGTCGAAAATGGTGCGCCGATACGAGTCTACTCCAGCGCCTGGGGCCACCAGCCCGTCAAACGCAATTTCGTGTTCCTGTTCAACGGCAGCCATCCGACACGCCCGATCGCGATCCGGCGTTTTTCGGATCGCCCCGAGTGAGCGGTGGCATGAGGATTGGCATCAAGCCAACCCCCATGAAACGCAGAACCTTCCTCACCACCGCCGCCGGCGCGGCGTTTCCCCGCTTCGCCATCGGCAAGCCGGGCAGGTCATCCAACAGCAAGCTCAACGTCGCGCTCATCGGCTCCGGCGGATGGATCGCCCAACAGCCGTACAACCAGGGCTGCTCGGACGAAAACCTCGTCGCCTTCTGCGATGTGGACCGCAATCTGTGCGCCGGGAACATGAGGAACTGGCGGACGAACCAGCCGTTCTTCGACGACTTCCGCGTGATGCTCGACAGGATGCACAAGGAGATCGACGCGGTGGTCGTCTCGACGCCCGACCACACGCACTTCGCGGCCACGCTGGCGGCCATGGAGCGCGGCATCCACGTCTACACCCAGAAGCCGCTCACCCATAACATATGGCAATGCCGGACACTGGTGAAGGCCAAGAAGCGCTACCAGGTGGTCACCCAGATGGGCAATCAGGGACACGCGGACGTCGGCATCCGCCAATCCGTCGAAGCGGTGCGGGCCGGTGTGATCGGCGATGTCGGCCAGGTCTTCTGCCGCAACGACGGACCGGAAATGGGCGGCACTCACTTTGCCAATCCCGCCACCATGCCGCCGCCTTCCTCGCCGGTGCCCGACGGACTCGCATGGGACCTCTGGCTCGGTCCGGCGGCAAAACGCGATTTCTATCAGGATTACACGCCGAAAAAATGGCGTTCATTCTATGACTTCGGTCTCGGAATGCTCGGCGACTTCGGCTGCCACACCTTGGACACCCCGGTTTGGGCGCTTGATCTCGATCCGCCGACGGTCGTCGAGTGCCTGCAGCGCGAAAAATCGCTCGACGGCGTGATCCCCGCCGCCAGCCACCTCCGGTTTCATTTTCCGGCCAAGGGCAGCCGCGGACCGGTGAAACTAGACTGGTTCGATGGCCCGCAGGACTGGAGCAAGGTCGGGCGCATCGACGCCTTCGGCGCGGAGCACGCCGCCCATCTCGGCCGCGCGTGCTGGATGGTCGGCAGCAAGGGTCTGTTAGGCTGCGGCACGCACGCCGGCGCGCCGCTCATCCTTCCCGACGACGTGCGAAGCGCCTGGAAGGCGAACCCGCCGGCGCAAACCATCCCGCGCGTCGCCGGCGGGCCGTTCCGCGAGTGGCTGCGCGCGATCAAGGGCGAGGGCCCGGAACCGGGATCGAACTTCGATTACGCCGCCGGGCTTACGGAGATAATTTTGTTAGGCGTGCTGGCCCAGCGCTTCAACACGCGCATCGAATGGGATGCCGAGGCCGGCCGCGTCACGAACCACCCGGAGCTGGATGTCTTTGTCAAGGAGCCCGCGCGCGAAGGCTGGCGCTTTGGTGAGGACATCTGAGGAAAAAATCCCTCTCAGACCCGGAACGACACAACAATCCCGTCAAACTCCAATAATGATATGAAACGACCTCTGATCCTCGCCGCTGCCTTGCTTTCATTGCTTCCCGCCGCAGCGGAGGAGCCTGCCGCACCAGCCGGGCTGCGTGAGAGTTTTCTCGCTTGGAGGTTTGGCATGTTCATTCACTTCAACATGGCGACCTTCAACAACCGCCAGTGGGCAACCGGCACCGAGGACCCCGCGACCTTTGCGCCAGCCAAGCTGGACTGCGGCCAGTGGCTTGACGCGGCGGAGGCGGCCGGCATGAAGTACGCGGTGCTGACGGTAAAACACACCGGCGGTTGGTGTTTGTGGGATAGTAAACACACCGAATCGCACGATATCAGGAGTTTCCGGAACTTCCGCAACGGTCAGGGCGATCTGGTGCGTGAATTCGTCGATGCCTGCCGCAAGCGCAACATCAAGGTGGGCCTTTACTACTGCATGCCGGGCGATTTCGCGAAACGCCATCTGCCCAAGGGCGAGGAGGACAAGCTGCACGGACTGCCACCGGAGGCGCAGGGACGCTACGCCGACTTCATCAAGTTGCAACTGAGCGAGCTGCTAACCGACTACGGGCCGATCGACCTGTTGTGGTTCGACCAATACTCGAACCGCCATACCAAGGATGATTGGCGGGAAATCAAGGCGCATGTGAAGTCCCACCAGCCCGGCTGCGTGGTCATCGCCAACAACAGCGTGGATTTCAAGGACACGGATATCCACAGTTATGAATACCCGTTCCTCAAGGCGAAAAATCGGCCGAATCCTCTGCCGCCGGAGGGCAATGTGCATGCAGCCGAAGTGTGCGACACCCTCGGCCCCGGTTGGTTTTGGACGCCTCGCGAAAATGAAGACACCATGAAGTCGGTTGAGGAAGTGACGGCCATGCTGGAATTGTGCAATAAACGCCGTGCGAACTATCTGCTCAACGTGGGGCCGGACGACACGGGGAGACTGCCGGATTACGCCGTGAAACGGCTGCATGAGATCGGAACCCGTTTGGCCGCGCCGCCAGCGGAGTCTGACAAACCGTGACTCGCAAGGTCGCTCGTTAGCCAATGGCTCCACCAACCTGATCCGTGAAAACCACTTCCATCCGCGTCCTCGCTGCTGCCATCCTCCTGCTCGCGCCCGTTCACGCCGCGCCACAGCCCCCCCACAAGGCATGGACCGATCCCGAAACCGCGCTGCGCGAGGATCCGGATTTCGCGGTGCAGGGGGAATACCATGATTCGAAGGACAAGATGGCAGGCGGGGTGCAGGTGACGGCGCTCGGTGGAGGCAAGTTCGACGCTTATGTGCTCGAAGGCGGATTGCCGGGCGCAGGATGGATGCCGGGAAAAAAGCGGCTTGTCCTCCATGGGGAGCGCAAGGGCGACAAGATCGTCTTTGCCGACAAGACAGGAGATATCAATGCCTCAATTCGGAACGACACGTTCTTCGTATTGGAGTCGGTTTCCAGTCCCATTGATGGCTTTCCCGCGGTGCTTGAGCGCATCGAACGCAAGAGTCCCACGCTCGGTGCGAAACCGCCGGAAGGTGCCGTTGTTTTGTTCGACGGCAGCTCCAACGATGCATGGGAAAACGGCAAGATGGAAAACGGCCACCTGCTCGCCACCGGATGCACCAGCAAACAACGCTTCGCCGGTTACACCCTGCATCTTGAATTCCGCACGCCCTACATGCCCGCGGCCCGCGGCCAGCAGCGCGGCAACAGCGGCGTCTATCACAGCGGCCGCTGGGAAACCCAGATCCTCGATTCGTTCGGACTCGACG
>JALOUA010000277.1 GCA_025457625.1 Akkermansiaceae bacterium | reverse complement strand
TTCATCGCGCCGAAAACACTCCGGCCTCCTCAGAACCAGCTACAGCCACCACATCGCGGCTTGGACGAGGTTTTTTCGGCCTAGTTTTCCACACCGATCAGGATTATCTCATGCCCGGCAAATTACCCAGTCCATAAATCGGGTCAAGCAAGTTTCTGATAAAATTCATGGAGATTAGGCGCGCTCGCCGGAGAGTTGGGGGAACCACCCCGGACGTATGATGGGATCGGTAACGTCCATCAGCCGTTCCGCCGCCGCAGCGCGGGGGCGCGCTGATGCACACGCGAGGCGCGTGTGTTCCCCTCCTCTTCGCTTGATCGTTCCCCCGCTTTCTGGTCATTGGCCTTGCAATGAAACTCGTCAAACTCCTCGCCAATCTCGGTTACGGCTCCCGCAGGGAAGTGCAGCGCCTGATCGGCAGCGGCGCGGTCACCGACGACAGCGGCGGTGTCTTGGGCGAGGGCGATTTTCCTCCTCACGACCAGATCCGCTTCCGTGACGAGCCGCTGGATCCCCTGTTTCCGCTCACCCTGATGCTCAACAAACCGGATGGTTGCACATGCAGCGCGGACGATCCGGGAGCGGTGATTTATGATCTGCTGCCGGAGCGTTTCGCCCACCGCAACCCCGGCCTCAACCCGGTCGGCCGGCTCGACAAGGACACGACGGGCCTGCTGCTGCTCACTGACGACGGCAAGCTGCTGCACAAGATCATCCATCCGAAGTCGCATTGCCTGAAAGTCTATCACGCCGTGCTGGACCGTCCGCTGGCAGGCCATGAGGCGGAGCTGTTCGCGTCCGGCAAATTGATACTGCACAACGAAACGAAGCCACTGCTGCCCGCCGGGTGCGAGAAGATAGCGGACCGCGAGGCGCTCGTGACGCTGCACGAAGGCCGTTATCATCAGGTCCGCCGCATGTTCGCCGCCGCCGGCAACCATGTCACTGCGCTCAAACGCATTTCCATCGGCGGCCTCAAGCTCCCCGGCGACCTCGCCGAAGGCGAATGGCGCGCGCTCACCGCGGAGGACCTCGCGGCGCTCTTTGCCTCCACCGAGGCACACAAGCTCGTCCGTTAGAACGAGGAACCTGTTCAGGTCGCAGCCTGAATCCGTTGGGATTCTGGATTCGACCAGAATATTCGCTCTTCCCGGTCCATTCAGTGGTGCCCGGTGCTTCAGTGGTTGATTGCTCCCGCTTGAGTGAAAATGCATTTGCCCGAACGTAAAAAACCCCGAACCCAACAGCAGCTTCCGCCTTGCCCAACGGCCCGGCGGCCCCTAGCGTCCGCCTTCCCAGCGATGAGCGCCAAACCCGTATTCCTTTATGACACCACCCTGCGCGACGGCACGCAGGGCGAGGGCTTCCAGCTTTCCGGTCTCGACAAACTGCGCATCGCCCGCCGCCTGGACGCGTTTGGCATCGACTACATCGAAGGCGGCTGGCCGGGTTCGAATCCGAAGGACGTCGAGTTTTTCCATGAGGCGAAAAAGCTCGGTCTGAAACACGCGAAGCTGGCCGCCTTCGGTTCCACCCGCCGCGCGGACGTGGCGGTGGAGGATGACGCGCAAGTGCGCATGCTGCTCGAAGCGGAGACGCCGGTGGTGACCATTTTCGGGAAAAGCTGGGAGCTGCAGGTCACGGAGGTCCTGCGCACGACCGTGGAGGAAAACCGCGCGATGATCCGCGACACGGTGGCGCATCTGGTGAAGCACGGCCGCGAGGTGATCTATGATGCCGAGCACTTTTTCGACGGCTACAAGGACTCTCCGGAGCACGCGCTGGCGACGCTCGAAGCCGCGGCGGAAGGCGGCGCCTCCTGCCTCGTGCTGTGCGATACGAACGGCGGCACGCTGCCCTCCGAGGTCATGCAGACCTGCCAGGCGGTGAAGGCGCGCATCCCCGACACCCCGTTCGGCATCCACACGCACAACGACTGTGAGCTGGGCGTCGCCAACGCCATCGCCGCCGTCAAGGCCGGGGCCTCGCAGGTCCAGGGCACCATCAACGGCTACGGCGAGCGCACCGGAAACTGCAACCTCACCTCCGTCATCCCGATCCTCCAGTTGAAGATGGGCATCGGGGTTGTCCCGCATCTGGAAAAACTGCGCGAGCTATCCTATTTCGTGGATGACGTTTCCAACAACCCGCACTTCGTCCGCGCGCCATTCGTCGGCCGCACGGCCTTTGCCCACAAGGGCGGCATGCACGTCAACGCGGTGAAAAAACTCGCGCGCAGCTACGAGCACATCGAGCCCGCCAGCGTCGGCAACGAACAGAACATCCTCGTTTCCGAACTCAGCGGCCAGGACAACATCCTGATGTGCGCCGAACAACTCGGCCTGCCGCTCGCCAAAGGCTCCGACGAGGCGAAAGCCATCCTCAAGCGTGTCAAGGAACTCGAACACGACGGCTACTCGTTCGAGGCCGCCGGCGGCACGCTCGAACTGTTGATCCGCCGCGAACTCGGCGATCACAGGAAACCCTTCGATCTCACCGAATATCACACCAGCTTCCGCAAATACCGCGACGGCCACCCGCCGGTTTGCGAGGCCACCGTCAAGCTCGCCGTCAACGGCACGCCCGGGCTGACCGTCGCCGAGGGCCACGGCGTGGTCAACGCGCTCGACCTGGCGCTGCGCAAGGCGCTGCTGCCGTTCTATCCGGAAATCACCGGTGTTTCGCTCATCGATTACAAGGTGCGGATCATCGACGGCCACGACGCCACCGCCGCCAAGACCCGCGTGCTCGTCGTTTCCTCCGATGGCGAGAACACCTGGGGCACCGTCGGCGTTTCCGAAAACATCATCGAGGCCAGCTGGCTCGCACTGGTGGACGGCATCGATCTCTTCCTGCAGCGCCGGATGGGCGCTGCGAAGGGATCATGACATGAAGCGGTATCTCAGGCTCCCGGCGGCTCTGGTATGGCCAACCTGCGACAAATCGACTTTGCGGTGAATTTCTTGATCTCGCGATGCCGCGGAACCGCCTGGATGTCGCCCGTCACCGGATTCATCCAAATCGAGTGGCGGGCACCCTCACGTTCCAGCCTGCATCCGTGGGCGGACAAATGCGCCAGCAGATCGCTCCGC
This sequence comes from Akkermansiaceae bacterium, assembly GCA_025457625.1. GTDB lineage: Bacteria > Verrucomicrobiota > Verrucomicrobiia > Verrucomicrobiales > Akkermansiaceae > Luteolibacter. The sequence goes on along the minus strand of JALOUA010000277.1, from coordinate 1,444 downwards.
TTCATGCCGTGAGCATTTCAAGTCTCTCGCCCTTGCCCAACGACTCGGCAGCCGTCTGCCGGCGGTATTCCAGCACCGTCTGCACCGCAGCCCGCAGATCGTCCAGGCATTCTTCCACGGACTCGCCCTGGCCGTTGGCTTCCGGGAACTCAATACAAGTCGCGGCATACCCGGTTTCCCCTTCCGCCGAACAATCGTGCAGCAATGCCGTAACATTCATCGCTCAGACGATGCCCGGCCAACAGGCTGTTGTCAATCGGCCTGTCAACCGCACTCGGGCATCCCAAAATCCGCAACTTTTCCCGTTGTGCGGGGTTCCGCAATTGTCCATCCCATTTCCGCCATGAACCGCACGCCCCTCCAACACGACGACTCGTGGGAAAACGACCCCGTCTGGAAACTCCTCGACCAGTCGCCGCCCGCCACCGCCGGGCCGCGTTTCGCGGATGACGCCGTGCGCGCCGCGCGCCTCGCCGGGCAGGGCTCGCCATGGTGGTCGCGCGTGCTCGCGCCGCTGCCGCTCGCCGGGCTTGCCGCCGCCGCCGCCGCTTGCGTGATCGCGGTCTTGAGCCTGCAGAACGACACCCCGGCCGCCGGCAACCAGGTCGCGGCCGTCGATTCCGGCGCGTTTGCCGAGATCCAGGAAATCGCCGAGACCGAGGCGCTGCTCACCGCCGTGGACCACCTCGACCAGTTCAGCGACGTGGAACTCGTGAGTCTCATCGGGTTTTAAGCGCTTCCCCCGCAGCCGCGCTTGCGGCAGGCTTGCGGCGTGAAGCCTTGTTTGATTTTCGACCTCGACGGCACGCTCGTCGATTCGCTGCCCGGCATCGCCGCCTCGCTCAACCGCACGCTGACCGCCCACGGCCTGCCCGGCCACTCGGACGCGCGCGTCCGCTCGTTCATTGGTGACGGCATCCGCAACCTCATCCTGCGGGCCATCCCGAAAGGCGCGGAGCCGGCGACCGTCGAATCCCTGTTGGGACTTTACCGCAAGGACTACGCGCTGAGTTGGAAATCCGGCAGCACCATTTATCCGGGCGTCGCCAACCTGCTGGACGAACTCCAGAAGTCCGGATTTGAAATGGCCGTGCTGTCTAACAAAGTCCACGACTTCACCGTGGAAATGGTGCGCGAGATGTTTCCCGCCATCCGCTTCGCGGCCGTGCTCGGCCAGCGCGACGGCATCCCGCACAAACCGAATCCCGCCGGGGCCTTGCAGCTCGCCGACATGCTCGGCGCCGCTCCGGAAAACTGCGTCGTCATCGGCGACTCCACCATGGACCTCGAAACCGCCGCCAACGCCGGCATGCGCGCCATCGCCGTGACCTGGGGTTACCATGACCGCGAGCGCCTGCTCGCCGCCGGGGCCAGCCGCCTCATCGACCATCCCTCGGCGCTGCCCGCGCTGCTGGAGTAGGGCGTGGCCGCGCGAGGGCGAAAA